>JAHDCN010000127.1:2726-5978 GCA_020629815.1 Verrucomicrobiota bacterium | reverse complement strand
AGCATCTTGTAGATTCCGGAGGGATGTGCTCCCTGATTGGTCTTCATCGCGTTCAAGACGAGAAGCTTGTCCATCTGCTTGGCGAGCTTTGGGTAATAGTTGCTGACTCGAACCCCGTCGGCATTACTCTTGATGATGCTCGACTTTCCAAGAACGGGTTCATCGACTTCAACATTGAAGCTGTCGTATTGACTCAATCCTCCGGCGAGAAAGATATAAATCACCGACTTCGCTTTTGCCTCCTGTTCTGAGGCTCCCGTGGCATTCAAAAACGGTAATGACCCGCCCGTCAGGCCGACCCGGTAGATAAAATCTCTGCGATTCATTTTGTTATCTCGTAAATCTAAATTCATTGGAGTTGATCAACGCCCACATGACATCGTCTGTTTTGTTCGCGAACAACAGCTTCTCTGATTCTTTCGGCATACGGCCCAGAACTGCTTTCCAGAGAACCTCCATTTTCCCGGTTTTAGTTTTTGCCTCACTGAGCTTGCGTTTGATCAAGGCATCCTTTGGAACACCCAGCCCGTTTATCATAAATAAAATCTGAGGTATATCGGGCTCCTGTGTTGCGTTATCGATTAATTCACGATTCGATTTACCCATGAGCATCGCCAGCCAATGGTCATCATAATTCCTGCCGAAGACAGAAACTCGCCACAATGTCTTCGGGCCCATCTGACCGTTTCGCTTCATGGCTTCCCGCTCTTCGCGGTTTTGAAATTCAGCGCGCCCGGGCCCCTTGATGGAGTAATCCACAAAGTCCTTCGCTGTCATATCCTTCGACTTTTCATAAAAATGAGTGAAGCCATCCCAGCGAAATTCAGTCGCCACGTATTTGTCCGGTGTCTCCGTTTTCAGACTGAGGAATGAATCAACGATCACTTCCGCCGATAGACGCCTGACCACGGGGCCGTCGAGAATATATTTTGGAGGCGTAGCAGTCAGTGCCAGCGCTTTGCTTTGATAAGTGCGGCTATTGAAGAGGGTGCTCAGGAACAACTTGTTATCATACTGCACTGCCTTCATGATCGAGATCAGTTTCTCTGTGAGCGCGGGATGAGCTCCCATTTCCTCCTGGGTTAATTCACCCAGCTGACCGACCAACTCTGTGCCCATGATTGTGTGCCACAGACGATTGACTGTGGCCTTGGTAAACATTGGGTTCTCCGATGAGGTCATCCAGTTCGCCAGAGCATTACGGGAATCGATCTCGGGGCCGAAATGCTTCTTCGGCATCGTCTCCAGTTTCTCCTTTGTCAGCTTATAATTGACCTCAGGCATGTTGCCGAAGAGAACGTTCGCCTCCATGACCTCATGCGGTTCGCCATCGTCGTATTGGTAATCATGCGGCAAGCGCATGAAGCCCGTGCCATTGCCATAGATGGCGGCATGTTTTACTCGAATGGATTCCCGATAGACAATCCACTCATCAAAATCCCGCTGTTTCAGAATTTGCCGATCCTTGGCATAGGTTTCTGCCTCAACTTCGCGTAACGGCTCCACTCGTAAATGAGTCCTCGAAGTGAAGGCTGCTAATTTGTAGAAATCCTGTTGCGTCCAAATATCGAAAGGGTGGTCGTGACACTGGGCGCACTCAATGCTCATCCCCATAAAGGTTTTTACTGAATTGGCCAGATGATCCAGCGGCATTGATTCACGAGCGTAAAACCCGGTGGAACCATTGCCTGGTTTGTAGAGTTTGCCGCTGGCGTTGATTAATTCATACGCGATCTGGTTGTATGGCTTGTTACTGCGAACGGCTTCCTTAATCCATTCCGAGAAATTCCCTGAGTGGTGTAATTTATCTCCGATGTCTTTCACTCTGAGAAGGTCTGCCCAATAGTTATACCAGTGACTGTTGTAGCCTTTTGAGTGAAGCAGTTTATCAATCAGGCGGGAGCGCTTATTGATTCTTTTGTCCGAAATGAAATTCTCCAATTCATCAATCGTCGGAATGCGGCCGATCGCATCGAGGTAAACGCGCCGGCAAAAGGTGTAGTCGTCGATCGCCGGTCGCGGCGCTTGATCGATTCGCTTGAGTTCGCCTGCCACTAGCTGATCAATCTCGCTCGCCAAGGTCGGGACTTTTACAGAAGCCGACGCTGACTTCTTCTCAGACTCCTTGGCTGATAGTGGAGACGAGCACGCCAAGATGATCAGAAGAATCCGTGTCAGAAGCGACAGCAAAAATTTGAAAATCATAAAGGAAAAAGTTTCGAAGAGAATATCAGAGGAAGCCCTGTATTCTGCCGCCTTTTTATTTCCGCAAAGAAGTAGAAGGTTTTGTGTCCAATCCGCGATTTACTTTGCCCCCTTCGTCACTTCCTCCAATGTCAGCTGGCCATCGCCGTCAGTATCGAGTCTCTGAAAAATTTTGGTTCGAGCGGGAGCTTCCTCTACTGGTTTCTGGGTGTACTCCCTCAGTGACAGCGCTCCATCTCCATTTTTGTCGCGGGATTTGAAAAACTTCTCGGGAATCATTGCTCGTGGCTTTGCATCGGGGGCTTTGGCCTCGGGAGTATCGCCAGAGGCCTCAGGAACCGGATACTCATCGTCGATCCCGGAAAAGTAGTCGATCAGTTCGGTCTTGAGCGAGGTGTATACCTCCGGCTTTTCAGATCGCAGATCGTTTTGCTCGCTGACATCCTGACTGAGATCGTAGAGTGCCAGATCAGCTGCTTTGATATCAGCGATGAGCGCCTGCCAATCCGGAGTCGCGTCTCGCCCGACGTCGCCCCACAGTTTGTAGTCTCCCTTACGCAAACCGATGTTCCCCCATAAATCGAAGATCATGGTGCGCTCCGGGATCGATTCTTTACCAGCCGATAGCATGTGAGGCATCAGGGACAATCCGCGCACGGGATTTTTTCCATTCATCTTCGGAACCGGAATCGAGGCTGCATCCAGCAGGGTGGCAAAGATGTCGGCATGCATCACTTGTTCGCTGGAGACGGTGCCTTCGGGGATCTGCCCTTTCCAATGCATGAGGAATGGCACATTCAGCCCTCCTTGATAGGTCGAGGCTTTACTGCCACGAAGTGGGCCATTGTTGGCAGGGTATCTGCCTCCCGGTGCATCACCCTCCATCACGCAGCCGCCGTTGTCGCTGACAAATACAACCAGCGTGTTCTCGGCGATCTTCAGTTCATCGAGCAGATCGATCAGCTGGCCGATGTGGTGATCCATGTGTTCGAGGATGGCGACATAGTCGCTGCGCAGAAAACTGACGCCCCGGTCGAGCGCTTTGTT
>JAHDCN010000127.1:0-2626 GCA_020629815.1 Verrucomicrobiota bacterium | reverse complement strand
CCCATATGCCATTTGCCGAAGCCTCCGGTTTGGTAACCGGCTTCCGAGAGATACTCCGAGAGCATGGTGACGTTCCGTTTGATGCCCTTGTAACCAGGCTCGCCGGGAACGCCTCCCGGCCCTCGCCACATGCCGTTCTCTGATGAGTTTTGGCCGGTGAACATACACGCCCGCGACGGCGCACAGAGCGGCACGGTGTGGTAGTTGGTAAATCGAGCGCCGCCGGCAGCCAGTCCATCAAGAGTCGGTAACTGCACTTCGGTCTGGTCCCAGTTCGACGGCAAATCACCCCAGCCATGATCGTCGGAAACGATAAAAAGGATGTTGGGCCGATCCGCCGCAATGGCTGAGACCGAAAGCAGGAACGTGATCGCAATCAGAAGGGACCAATTCGAAAAAGACAGTCTGTGAGGAGATTTGAGTTTCATTGGAAAAGACTAATGTGAGTGGCTAATTCTTATTTACAGATCACCCTTGGCACAACGATCTGCCGATTTACTTTTCTGTTTTTTCCAAAACAACGGCAGATTCGCGAATATCGAACGATATAAAGATTGATGGACGACCATCCTCAGGAAAAAGGCAGCCAATTGCTGCAGCTTTTTGCCCGCCATGGCAGGGAGTTGCGGGCCTATGCCCGGGTGATTCTGCCTTCTGTCGATCCGATTGATGATGTGATGCAGGAAGCCAGTCTGATCATTTGGGAAAAACAGGAACAGCTGCGCTGCGAGGATGAGTTTCTGCCCTGGGCCAAAGTCATCGTGCGCAATGTCAGCTTTCGGCATCGGCGAAAACTGGTTCGTGATCGTCACGTGTTTGACGATGAGTTGGTGGATCGCATCCTGGCGGAAGAGCAAGCTGAGCTGGCGGAAAACGACCGATCTTCAGCCGAATACGGTGCGCTCATGAATTGTCTCAACAAGCTTTCCGATGATCGCAAACAGCTCATCCTTGCGCCCTATCGAAGTGCGGGAGCGGTCAAGGAGATTGCCCGGCAGTCAAACCGGTCGCCGAACAGTCTCTACAAACTGCTGCAGCGGCTTCGAAGTAAACTGATGCAATGCATCGAGACGGAACTAAAAACGGAGGGGGTGTGACCCGCCATGACGAACGAACGACTCAGCGAATTGATTCAAAAATATGTGCTTGGGAATCTGACCGATTCCGAAGCCGAAGAGTTGTCTGACCACTTGAAGCGGGAGGACGCCGCCGAATCGCGTCGAAAACTCAGGCTGGCACTCCGCACCGATGCGTATCTGCAGGAAGTCTCTTCCGAAATGGATGAGAACGTCGAAAGTAGAGAAGCGCCACAGCGCTTTTCACTGGAGCGCATTCTCTGGCCGCTTGGCAGCATCGCCGCAGCGATTTTGATCGGGCTGTTTATGTGGGGGCAGAAACCTGTTGAGAAGGATGAAGCAGTCGCAACGATTCGGAGAATTGAAGGTCAAGCCCAGAGGAATGATGGCACACCGCTGAGCAACGGTATGCGTTTGCTTGCTGATGAAGAGATCACGGTCACCAGCGGTTTGGTGGAGATCGTTTTTCAGGATACCGGAGTCCATGCCGTAGCAACGGCTCCAATGACAATGACCTTTTCTGCTAACGACCGGGTTTTTCTGCACCAGGGCAATGTGAAATTGCATGTTCCACCTCAGGGCATCGGCTTTGTCGTAGAAACAGCTGAACGAGAAATTACCGATTTGGGAACAAGCTTCGTGGTCAGTGCTAGCGAAGGTGAGTCTGGCGTCCTGGTTCTCGATGGCCTGGTCGCGGTTGATACCAAGCCGAGCGGTGAAGAACAATACCTGACGGAAGGGGAGGCGGCTACGTTTACCCAAAGGGGGGATCTCAGATTGCTAAAAGAGAAGGTCAGCAAGTTGCCGGAAATTATTCCGTCTGAAAGCCTCATAAGAGGGAGTGTTTTACCTGGAGAAATCTATACTCTCAAAGCGTCTGGATTGCCGGACAAGAGAGAGCCCGTTGATTTGCTTGGTCAACGCTTTCTGCCTCTGGTCGATTCGGGGTTTCAGGATGCCAGTAGCCTGAAAGGTTTGCGCCAATACTCCTCCGTTCTTCCGTTCCCTGCTATTGCCGGTGCGTACAGTCAGTTCGCGAAACAACAGGAAATCGGGCCGGTGTTTATTGATCGATCCGGTTGGGTTTCCTGGCACAAAGGAAAACTGACGCCGCCTCAGCCGGGTCGTTTTCGATTCTGGGGCTACGCAGATAATTCGCTACTCGTCGCAATCAATGGGCGGGCCGTGTTCGAGGGAGGACGGGGGGACTCAGCCTTTCGGGAGTCGGGATTGATTCCCCGGCGTAATCATCCTGAGTGGCCTTGCCTGAATTCAGAAGCCGGTTTCGCTTCTGGCGAGTGGTTCGAGGTCACGGATGAAACCGTCCAATTCGATCTTCTGTTCGGCGAGAAGCGGGGAAGGCTGACTTATGGTTTGTTATTGATCGAGCGTGAGGGCGACACCTATGAGGAAACTTATTATGGTCAACCTCGATGGCCACTGTTCCTGACCGGCACGCCCACGCCGGACTGCAAAAAACAACTGGCTCAACTGAATGCGTATTTGGAAGAAAAGCTGCTCGGATCGTTCTCAATTTCTGATCAGGCGAT
>JAHDCN010000594.1 GCA_020629815.1 Verrucomicrobiota bacterium | reverse complement strand
GGGGATGAAATGCGGCGTAAAGTTAGCAAAATGTCCTGAGTTTTGGTAGGCTTTCCAAATGCTTGAGTTTGCGAGAGAGCTTATCCCCCAATTTGTCGCATTTTTCGTAGGGTCACTTTTGATTCACCTACTCTGCGGGCCTGTTTTCAAGGCCCGTCCAAATCCGAAGAAATTAAAGGATTTGGAGCGATTTTCGCCGGAGGAGCAAGTAAGAATCCTTACGGCTTTATCCCGTCAACTGAAGTATCACTGGAGGCTGATCCTTTCCTTGGCGTTTGCATGCCTGGTGATGTCTTTTGGCGCCACTATTTTTCGAGATTTGTTTTCGGAATGGATCACTATTCTGACTACTGCAATAGCGATGAGTTTTGGTATTCTTCTCTTCAATTGGATCTTTAACCGAATCGTTCACGCGGAATTGGAGAGACGGATTCACAGTTCAAAAGGCGAAGAGGCCTTCCATTCGATTGTTCCAATCAAGGATTGATTTCTTTCCCCTTGCCCCGACCCGCAGAAACCGCTCTGCTTGGGGTGATACATGGCAGACAAAGATTCCGCACCGAACCGCCTTTTTTTGCTCGATGGAATGGCGCTGGTTTACCGCGCGCATTTTGCATTGATCCGTGCCCCGATTTTTACCTCCGGGCGGATGAATACATCGGCTCTCTACGGCTTTATCAACACGCTGTTGGAGCTGGTGGAGAAACAACGGCCGACTCACATCGCGGTCGCCTTTGATACCAACGACCCAACTTTTCGCCACGAGCAGTATGCGGAATACAAAGCCAACCGGGATGCCATGCCGGAGGATTTGAGTCTTCAGTTGCCTCATGTGAAGCGGTTGATCGAGGCATTCAATATTCCAGTGATTGAGTGTCCCGGATGGGAGGCTGATGATGTGATCGGCACACTGGCGAAACTGGCGGATGAGGAGGGTGGCTATGAAACGTTCATGGTCACGCCGGATAAAGACTTCGCGCAATTGGTGACCGAAACGACGAAGATCTACAAGCCGGGTCGTCAGGGTTCGGCTCCGGAGATTCTCGATCGTGAGGCGATTTGTGAGAACTGGCAGGTGGAGGATCCATTGCAAACCATCGACATTCTCGGCCTGTGGGGCGATTCCTCTGATAACATTCCCGGCGTCCCGGGAGTGGGGGAGAAGACGGCCAAGAAACTGATCGCCAAGTATGGTTCGGTGGAAAAACTGCTCGAATCCACTGATGAGCTGAAGGGCAAGCAAAAGGAAAACGTCGAGAACAATCGCGAGCAGGCGATGCTTTCCAAGCAGC
>JAHDCN010000593.1 GCA_020629815.1 Verrucomicrobiota bacterium | reverse complement strand
AGCAGGTTGAGAAAGCGCGTCATCGTCGGGACGCCTTCGATCATGCCCTCGTCCATACAGACATCGATCACCGGCGCACCACCATCAACTTGCTGACGGGCGATCGCTACGGCCTCTTCCAGCTTGTCCTCTTTCACCAGCTTCCGGAATTTCGGCGAGCCGGCCACGTTGGTTCGCTCCCCAACCATCAGGAAATTTTTGTCCTTGGTTTGGTTGAAGGCATCCGATCCAGACAAGCGCATTGCCGCATCGGCTTGAGGCACTTCACGTGGAGGAAAACGCTCGGCCACTTTGGCAATCGAAGCAATGTGGTCAGGAGTATTGCCGCAGCAGCCACCAATCAAATTGACGATGCCCTGCTCAGCGAAACCGCCGAGAAATTTTTCCATGTCATCCGGCTCGAGGTCGAAACCGGTCGGAGCCAGAGGGTTCGGTAAACCAGCGTTCGGGTAAACCGAGACGAAGGTTTCCGACACACGAGACAGTTCTTTCAAATGTGGCTCAATCAGATCGGGACCAAGCGAACAGTTCAGTCCGACCGCGAGCGGTTTGCAGTGCGCTACCGCATTCCACATCGCTTCCACCTTCTGCGCAGAGATCATGGTTTCCCCGCCACGGCCAACCGCCGCTGAAATGATGATCGGAAAATCGACTCCGTCTTCATCGTAGACTTCACGAATCGCCACCAGCGCTGCCTTCGCATTCAGGGCATCGAAAATGGTTTCCACCATCATGATATCCACACCGCCCTCAATCAGCGCGCGGATCTGATGCTTGTAGCTGTCGCGCACCTGGTCAAAGGTCACGACGCGAAAACCAGGATCTTCTGCATCCGGCGAGTTGGTTAGCGACACCGTCATCGGCCCAATCGAGCCTGCTACGTAGCGCTTCTTCCCAGTCTCGTTGGCGACCTGATCGGCGGCAGCGCGGCAAATCTTCGCCGACTCCACATTCATCTCGTGAGCCAGATCGAGCAGGAACGGATTCTCACAAACCTCTTTCTGGAAAAACTCCGGATCTTTTCTACCGATGCCTTTTTCCCTTGGGTCCTCGACGAAAAACTCAGACTGCGCGAGTGTGGTTGCCGAGAAAGTATTGGTCTCGACGATATCAGATCCAGCATCGAGGAAGCGCTTGTGAATGTCACCAATCACATCCGGACGCGTCAGCGAAAGAATATCGCCGTTGTTTAACAGGTCCTTTTCGTTTTTCGCGAAGCGCTCGCCTCGGGCATCGGATTCCGACAACTCGTAACCCCGGATCGTCGTGCCATAGGCCCCGTCGAGGACCAT
>JAHDCN010000126.1 GCA_020629815.1 Verrucomicrobiota bacterium | reverse complement strand
AATTACTCCACTAAAAACTGTTTCCGCAATTTCGCTAATTCCCCTTTCAATCGCTGCTCTTGGTCAGCTAAAGCAGGATCTCCATAGCGGCTTTCCATCTCGTTGGGATCGGTTTGCAGATCGTATAGCTCCCAGGAATCGATGTGTTCCTCAGGAAAACGGATCAGCTTATAGCGCCCATCAAACACTCCGTAATGAACCGCCACTCCATGCCCCTCTGATTCGTAGTAGTGGTAGTAGTGTGACGTGCGCCAGTCCTTTGGGGTAGCACCTTGAAAAACAGGGACCAGAGAACGCCCCTGCATATCATCAGGAATAGGTGCCTCTGCGATTTCGAGGAAAGTTTCCGCATAGTCCAAATTGGAAACGATGTCCTGACTATTCACTGTGCCAGGGGTAATTTTACCCGGCCATCGGACCAAAAGCGGAGTCCGAAAACTCTCTTCATACATCCAGCGTTTATCAAACCAACCGTGTTCTCCAAGATAGAAACCCTGATCGGAGCTGTAGATCAAGACGGTATTTTTTGTTAGATCGTTTTGATCAAGGTATTCCAAAATTCTACCGACATTCTCGTCTACTGCTTTCACGCAACGCAGGTAGTTTTTAATATAGCGCTGATAGTGCCAGGCTGTCTTTGCTTTTCCCTCCAGCTTCTGCGCCAAAAACGCTTCATTGCGCGGACGGAAGTAGCCATCGAATACTTTGAACTGCTCGGGTGTATGCTTGCTGGAATACTTCAGCATCAATCTAGGATCGCCCATGTGATCAGCGATCCCCATTTTGTGAGCCGCAGCTGCCGGGCCCCTTCCGGAATAATCATCATAGAGAGTCTCAGGCTCCGGCACCTCGACATCGTCTAACCACTCCAGATGACGCAGCGCAGGCTCCCATCGGCCGTGGGGTGCCTTGTGCTGGCTCATCAGAAAAAACGGCTTCTCCGGGTCACGATTTTCCAGCCAATCCAGCGATCGATCTGTAATGACATCTGTTGTGTAACCGATGTGTTTCTCGTGGTTCTTTTCCCATTTTCCCTCGGTTCGAAAAGAGGGGTTGTAGTAGTGCCCCTGGCCTTTTAGCACTTCGTAGTGATCAAAACCAGTTGGCTCCGTCTTGAGATGCCATTTACCTATGACGGCTGTTTGATAGCCTGCCTTTTGCAACAGTTTGGAAACAGTCTGCTGAGAACCGTCGAAGTGATCCGAGTTTTTTTTGAACCCATTAAGATGAGAGTATTTTCCCGTCAGGATCACAGCACGGGAAGGACCACAAATGGAATTGGTCACGTAGCACTTGCGAAATAACATCCCCTCTTCGGCAATCCGATCCAGATTTGGGGTCGGAGCCAATTCCGACAAAGGTCCACCATACGCGGAGATCGCCTGAGTGGCATGATCGTCGGTGAAAAGAAACAGGATATTCGGTCGTGTATCAGCCTTAGAAAAAGCACCAATCGACAGGGCAAAAAGAGCGGCAAAAACCTTCCAATTTTTCATTTATCAAAAAGTGCCTCAGTTGGACGCATTTACGTTGATCTCGTCTCCACCCCCAACAGCATTCTCCGGCAGGATCGCATCGACCAGACGGGTAATCCCTTCGGCCGCGTATTCACTTTGGGGATAAAGCTGTCGAGCTGACAGAAACCAGGTAAGACTCGACCCGCGCTGATTGCCTTTTTCCAAATCTTCTGCGCGGCGGATGGCCTTCACGAATTCCGCCACATCCGTGGACAAATCCGAACGTTTGGAACTGAGCGGAACATCATCCGGAAATTTGCGAAATGCCTTTTCCACAATCTCCCAGGCTGCGTAGGCATTTCCCGATTTTTTCAATGTATCGGCCTGCTTCAAAGTTGTCTCGATCTCCAAAATGTTATTCACGATCTGGTTAAGTGCCTCCTGCCGCTCCGCATCATCAACCGTAGCGGCAATAAAGCGGGCTTTATTGGTGAAAATCTGGCGATAGCTCTGAGTGCTGAGCAAGCGGTCAAACTCGATCTTGGCCTGTTGCTGCATATCTCCCAGATCAGCACTTTGATTGAACTGCTCCGTCAGTTGCGGGTTGCTTGGCCAAATCTGAGCCGCCGCTGCGATCTCCTCCTGAAACTTGTCGTTATCTCCCTGAAGAGCCGCATTCTTTGCCGAACGAATCCGCATATTGCTGCCCACTTTTGCTGCATTGATAGCCGCGGTCGGTTTTGAGTGATCGAAGTCACTGGCCTGGGACCGCATCTCGGTCACCAGCTGCTCAGCGAGCGCAAAATCCTTTACCTCAAGCGAATTCACCAGCTGAAATCCATTTCGTGCATAGCCGAGAATCTTCCGCTTGGATTCTCTCGGGATTCCCTGAACCGAAGGCATATACTCTCCAGTCACAAATGCCTGTTGGAGCTGACGGTTTGCTCCATCAACCTCATTTTGCTGAAGCAAAAAGGTGAAACTCTCGACTGATTGATCCACGTCACGAATCGCTTCATTGGCAAATGCATCGAGCGTCGTGATGGTGGGATTAAATCCAATCAGTTTGCTGAAATTCTGCTCAACCTCAGATCCCTCTTCAAACTGAAGGCGACCGGCTCCATCCTGAAAAAACTCGGTGTAAAACCGGGCTCCCATGATTACGTGCTCAAAGCGACGCTGGAGGAAATACTGAACGATCAGAGCCTGAAACTCGAGTTTTGCCTCAATCTCAGAAAGCTGCATTTTTGCCTTGTTCGCAACTCGCTCAGCCTCCGTTTCGGCAATTCTCTGAACGTATCTTTGAATATGGCCGGCATTGGTTGGATCCACTGCGTTCTTACCCTTATTTTTGTCCGGGTCGTCTTTCAATTTTCGGGTCTGCCCTGCAGCAGGCTCATCCTTCCACTGATCAAAATTCCAGTCGAGCTGACGCCGCTGCATATCGAGTTCGCGGTTAATCGCCGATAATTCTCCCGTTGTTTTCTGCGCCAGGTAGACTCGATAAACTGCATTTGCGAGAGACTCGCACAAGCGGGCATCTTGGGGAAACTGAGCTGCATGCTGGAGTTTCGCCACAGCCTTTGGGAACTTTCGGGAGTCACGATTGTGCGGGGAAAGAGTATCTAAAATATCACGAATGGCCTGCCGATAGGCTTGATCCATTTGCGAGTTGGCTTCGGCAGCATTGAGATACTTCTCATACCTTGCCCGGAAAACCTTGTTGTCGTTGATGTTAAACGTCTTCCCATCGAAAGAGAAGGTCTCAGTCGTCGGGTCGAGGTAAGGAACATCGTTGCCCACAACCTGCTGATTCTGGTTCTGATTGCCTCCCCCTTTGTTAACAATCGTCGTGTTGTTTGTGCTTTGCCCTCCCCCACCTGTGTTCTGCTTCGGAGTAGGCGGTGTATATACCTGAGCTTGCAGGGTAATGGATTGCGCCACCACAAGCGCGACGAAAAAAATCAACGGCTGCTTCATCTGTCCTTTCTTATCTGTCGAACTGCTCGACCACCAGAGTTCCTTCCCGGTCCACTCGAACAATCATTTTCATTTCCGCTCCCCGCTCAATATTAACGGTGCTGAATGTTTCCGGTACTCGAACCGGCACTGGAATCGCGTTGGACTCGTCCTTCGCTTCGAAACTGATTAAACGTCCACGGTCTGGCGTCCATCGTAAGGTCTCCTCCACTTTTCCCTCGATTCGATAAACATTGCCCCGAAGGCTATTGGCGTTGTCCCGGAAAGTTCCAAGATTCAGCATCGTGGCATTTCCCTGGAAAGTCTTTCCGCCGCCTCCAGAGTTCCCGCCTCCAATCAAATCTCCTGCGATCACTTTCACCAGCAAAGCGGCGATGATCAGGAAACCGAGAATGGCCACAATAATCCCAATAATCTGGCCGGTATTAATTCCTGAACTTGCTCGTCTTGCCATAGTGAATTTCGCGTCTTCCAGTGTAGCCGCAAAATGTGATCATTTCATGACGAAAGTTGCAAGACAGAAACCAATGGGTGCTCGCACAACCCGCTGCTATGGAATCGGGAAATCACCGATCTTCGCCTGGTATTCCTTCACCCGGGCCTGCCCATCGGCATCCAGTTTCGCAAGCTCATAAATAAACTGCTTACCGGCTTTTTCGAAAAGAACTTTGCCCTCCCGCATGGCGATAAATTTTGCCGCCATCTTTTGACCATCAACATTGATCCACTGCTGCTCACGCCCCCAAAGCGGCCTGGCAACCGTCAGGTAGGGAATCGTCTTCTTGGCAATGCCCATATCGAAATCGTAAGTCGTTCCCCGATCATAGGCAATAATGTCGATCACTGCTCCTTCGCTCCGCGAAACACTGGATGGCAAATCTTTGATCAACACCAATCCACTGGTGATAATCTTTGCCCCATCCTGATAGCCGCTGCCGCCTTTTGGTGCATCGGTATCGATCTGAATGATGATTCCCGCGCGAGGATCAGCGTGAAAGACCGTCCCTTTTACATACCGGGCGTGATAGAGCGAGTTCAGCATTTTAGACTGCAGCTTTGCTTTCACTGCAGTCTTCTGAGTTTCGGTAAGTTCCTTCCAGGGAAGAGTGACGAACTCCGGCTCTTCTCCTCCAACTACCTGAAAAACGACCCCTTCCTGAGAAGTCTCGATCATCTCAGCATCGGGATATTCTTTCCCGTCCACAGTGATTTTCTCGGCACTTGCTACACCAGTGAAAAGAAGAAAAGAGAACAGCAGCAAAAAACGTTTCATCCTAAAGAGGGGGAGGAGTCACTTAAAACTCAAGAGACTATCGCAGGTCTTTCACGCGAATCACACCTTCTGAACCGTCGTTCAGGCGGATTCCGGCCCACTCAGCACCAGGCTTAGTAACTTGAACAGAAACACCGGGAGGAAGCGTAGTGATCTCAGATGTTTCACGGTCTGCCCCGTATTTCATGAACTGGGCATTGCCTTGCGTCGTGTAAAAGCCACCGGCATTCACTTTTGGCGCAGGCGCTTTCTTTTCCATTGTCGGACCTGAAGGAATTTTCGGTTTCGGCAGACTGAAGCCACGCTTTTTCTCTGGAGCCTGCTGTCCCGGCAGAGCCACTGAACCAACCGAGCCTGTTTGCATCGAGTTGCTGCTCGCCATGGTGTGGCCACCCGAAAGCGATCCACCCGTAGGAGCCTGATTCACCGATCCGGCAGGGAACAGACTCGCGTCTACCGCATTCGTTGGTGAGGACTTTTTCTTACTAAAAAGACCACCGCTGCTTCCGGATCCCATTCGGGAAAACAGGCCGCGCTTTTTGGTCGGTTCGCTGAAAGTCGTGGCAGCCGCCTGCATCGTTTGCCCATAGTCTGCAGTCGAAGTGTTCGCCGGAGCGGGCGGAGGAGAAGGTGCGCTGGTGCCGCCAACCGGTGATGTTCCATCAACCAGAGCGGCTCCGGAAATGTGAGGAATTCTACCTGGCTCTGCTGCAGGCTGTGTTGGAGCCGGAGCTGAACCGGCAAACGGGCTGACAGGCTTATTTCCACCGCCACCGAATGGGAGCTTCGGCGCCTTCAGTTTGGAAAACATGCCTTTCTTTTCCTGCGGTTCAGAAAATTGCGGCATTTGCTGTGGTGCAGGCTGCCCCTGAGGTGACTGTTGAGGAGGTGGCGGAGAACTCTTCTTGTCGAGAGGCGCTGTCAGCACCATTGGCATCAGGAAAATCGCATCAGTGGCTGCGCGGCCTACCGTCTTAAATGGTTTGAACCCTTTTTCCCGGTCCATTTCCTCCCGGAGCATTCTCATTTCCTCATCGCGAATTGCATCGAGAAACTCATTCGGCACATTTCGCTCCACTCGCACGTTGCCGCGCGGATCGCGCCAGGTCGCCATTTGATCAGCTGAGACTTTGTTATACGCGTTGTGGGCGCGTTCCCATTTCAATCGGTCTGCCGCCTCCCGCTTTAGCTTTTTATATTCCCGAGCCTCAGAGATTGCCACATTTTGATGTTGGTCTTCGATCTTCTGATCAGCGGAGCGAGCCATCTGCGCAGCAGCGGCATCGTACTGGGCCGCCTGTGCTGCCTGCCGAACCTGCATCATCTCTACCTGCTGGCGTGTGTAAGAAGCACCTCCAGGAAGATTGGTCGTCATCCCCGCCTGGGCAGCTGAAGAATTAGTTATTGTCCCCGGATCAGTCGATGGATTCGTAGTGACCGTGGGGGATTGCGCAAAGCTGTGAGTCCCCGCCAACCAACTGGCAGCTAGGGCAAAAAGAATTACCTGGATTCGGGTATTCATTACAATCTGGGTGAACCGGCAGAGGTATCCTCTCCGGCTCCTACTGTTTTTGTCTGCGGTTTCGTAGAAGGGTAAACTACAAATTAACAGCCGTCCATTATCTCCCTTCAAAGGAAGATATGACCGCTGAAAATGGCAATTTCCACCCTTTCTAACGCAATTGCGTTTACATTCCTTAGAAAAAGAGATACCCTATTTTCGGTCAGGGAGGCGTCCCCCGCCTCCATTACTTGAGGATAAATCAATCAAAACGGAGGTAGGAAATGAACATCAGGAAAAAGTCAGTGGCGGCCGCAACCGCAATCATTCTCGTCATTACTGCAGCTGCAGTGGCACCAGGAGAATCTCAGGCCCAACAAGGCCAATCTATAGATCAGGTTTATAAGCAGGGAGTTGCCCTTCATGAAGCAGGGCGATACACGGAAGCGCTTGCTATGTTTGATCTCGTGATCCGCAGTAATCCGAGACACATTCACGCTCGCAAATTTCGAGCCCAAACGGCACTCGCGATCAAAACCGGTGCCGGTGCAAAAAAAGCCGACATGGAAGGCGCTTTAAAGAAAGTGATTTTGCCATCGGTAGCCCTGGAGGAAGCACCAATTGGAGATGTGCTGGACTACATCACCCAAAGAACGGAAGAGATCACTGCAGGCAAATTGACGCCTAATTTTGTCTACAAAGGCAATCAGGAAGAGCGCAACAGCACCATGGTTACCCTGAGCCTTCGCAATGTTCCCGTCAGTGAAGTGATTCGCTACGTAGGGCAATTGACCAGAACCAAGTTCATCTACGACGAGCACGCCATTATTGCAGATCCCAAGGCCTTCGGCCTGCCAGACAAGAAAACGCAAACCGCTTTGGATGAGGCAGCAAAGCCAGCCGACGGCACTTTTGGTCCCGCCCCGGCTTCCGCCGATCCTTTCGCCAAATAATTCTCTTTGAACCCGCTTCGTCAGGCCGTCATTACCGGCGGAGCGGGTGATTTAGCCCGTGATATCAAACAGGTACTCGAGGCCAGAGGAGATGTGAAAGTTCACGCTCCCGGTCGGGATGAACTGGACGTGACTTGCGTTCGATCCGTCCAGGGGTTCTTCGCATCGCTGGATTCGGTGGATCTGCTGATCAATAACGCGGGCGTAACTAGGGACAGCGCTTTTCTCAAATCAACCGAAACGGACTGGGACACCGTTTTCCAGACCAACTTGAAGGGAGCCTTTCTTTGCTCACGCGAAGTCATGGCAAAAATGCTCCGGCAACGCTCCGGGCACATCATCAATATCGGCTCCTTTTCCGCGATTCACCCTCCCATCGGGCAGACCAACTATGCAGCAGCCAAGGCCGGTTTACTGGGCCTCACCAAGTCTCTGGCCCTTGAGGTGGGCAAACGGGGAATCTGCGTAAACTGTATCTTGCCAGGCTTTCTGGAAACGAAAATGACGAACAACATTTCCGATGCCGCCCGCTCTGCGGCCCTTCAACGCCACGCATTGGGAAAATTCAATACGGGCGCTGAGGTAGGCCGATTCATTAGCTGGCTTTGCGATTGCGACACCATTTCCGGCCAAACCTTCCAACTCGACTCCAGAGTAAATTGATCACTTTTCCATTGCATCCGCGCAAAGAGCGGACAACTTACCCGCGACCAATTTGCATCCGGTCTTTATAAGCGGAGAGGTGGCAGAGTGGTTGAATGCACCGGTCTTGAAAACCGGCATGCCGCAAGGTATCGTGGGTTCGAATCCCACCCTCTCTGCCATTTTCGAAGAAAATGCT
>JAHDCN010000125.1:1273-8021 GCA_020629815.1 Verrucomicrobiota bacterium | reverse complement strand
CGTTCGTCGAAATGACGATGAAGGGGAAGTTGAAACGATCATTCCTATCGCCTTTATCGTCATCTCGACTGAGTTTGCGAAGGAGAGATCTGGCGTGGGGCTGAAGTCTTAGAAAAACCAGAAAGCGAGGTCAAGGGAGTTGGCCCGGTCTCCCTGTGTAATTTGCTGCCCGGCATCCGCGAGATTTCTCCTCCCTCCGTTCGTCGAAATGACGATGGGGTGGGATCAATTTGTTATATTGGATCAAGCCCATAGTCTTTCACCGCAAGATCCTCCCAATTTGGATTCGCTTTGAGAATGAGATTATCTTTCTTTTCCCGCCTCCACTTTTTCACTTCCTTTTCGCGATTTATCGCTACTTCAATTCCAGTGAACATTTCCTAATGCACGAGTCGATTTAACCGGTATCTAGCCGTGAAGCTGTTGGGATACTTGCCTTCTCTGTGTTGTTGAATGCGGCGGAACAGATTACTGGTGACTCCAATATACAAAGTAGTTCTGCGCTTGTTGGTAAGAAAATAAACGTAGCCACGTGCATTCCATCCTGTTGGCAGACTCGCAGGCATTTGCAGGTTTTTATCAAACTTTGCCCTGGTTAGCGAGCAGGATCGAAGCGAGAGAGCCGAAGTCCCATTTTGATTCGGCCATTATCGTCATCTTCAGGAGTTATTCGCTTCCGGCTTCCACAATATTTCTCTTCTCACTCCCACTCGTCTTCAAACAGCGCATCTTTCCAGTGGGCGAGGAAGAATTTTTTCTCTACTGGAAGAAAAGTCTTCTCGGAAGGTCCGATGATCGGACGTAGAGCAGTCGACATCTGCAGGGTGACCAGAATGAATATCAGTGCCCAGATCACAAGATGACCTTTGCGGTGAATACCCATCATCGCCGCTGCGCGGAAAATCAGATTCAAGCCGAAGCCAAGAGAGATTAGCCAAAATACCAGAGTCAGGAAGCCGATGAACCCGACGGAGTCAGTGCTCTGAGTGAAAATCCAGGAGACCGGGGCAAATCCCACTAATAGCAAGCCCATAAGCGCTACACTGGTCAGCAACAGCGCTGCCGCATTGCGCAGGCTCAAATCCATTCCGTTCAGGCAGCCGAAAATGTACAGACTTGGCAAGGTGATCAGGCAGGAAGCGAGCATTCCCATAACCACTTTCAAAGGAGCGGCCCAGGCTTGCATGCCGCCGGAAAAGAATCCGATGATGCCGCCGAACACGGCCAGGCATCCTATTGCCGCAATCACCAGGTTGATGGCAACCGCCCGACTGTTTCCTTCTTTCAATTCGAAAAGGATCGTGCCCGGAGATTTCAGGAGCGCGTCAAAAGTGGAACCAATCGCGGGCTTGCCCTCGAGGCTATGATATTGATTCAGCAGCGGATGGGGCTTTTCAGTTTCCGCTTCCTCAGATGGCAGGGGAGGCGGAGGAACCGGGGCATCCGGTGTTGATGGCACCTCCTCTTCAGGAGCATCCTTTTGATCAGACTCTGCTGATTCGGTTTCCAGTTTGATTTCGATTTCCTCTGCCGGCGCATCTTTCTCCGGCTTCAGTTCGTTGTTTTGCTTCTTCTTTTTCTTACTCATAACTTTTTGGGTTTGGTTGGTTTTTATTGCGACAGGCGAGTCAGGGCCCACCACACCGATTCGTAGAAATTTCCTGTGAACAGATCCGGCCGGAGAAACTGAATTTTGATTCCCGGTTGTCCGAAAATGGGGCGTAGCAGGAAGCTGATCTGTGCCCCGAGAAAAAGATTGCCAGCCAGCCACGAGAACAGCGTTGCGCGGGCGATGCGTGGACTGGGGCAAATCTCTTTCAATAGACTAAGCAACTTGGCGTTGGCGATCACTCCGGCGAAGGCGATGAGGACGGTGTGGAATAGCAGCAGGGTTTTGTGCGCGTCGCCTCCAGCGTCGCTATTCGGACCCGGCAAATCGATGGCCATGCCAGCGGTAATTGGAGACAGTGATCCAACAATCAGCGCAAACACCGCAAAGGAAATCAACTGTGCGGCGAGGGTTTGTTTGAAGCCAAGGCCGCTACCGAAAATCTGAGCCAGCATGCCATTGATCAGAGCGTTCAGACCAAGCGTGATGAAAATAATGAACGGCAGTTTGATGCCGACGTACGCTGCCATCTCTGCCCCATTCCAAAGCCCGATACTGGCTCCATAACATCCGCCGCCGAAGCAGATCGTGGCGACGCAGATCAAGGCTCGCATCCGCCCCGAGGCAGCATGTCCGGGCAGCCAGCGACGCAGGTCATCCGGATTTCCCTTCGCGAGGGTCCTCCAGTTTCGCTCTGTTTTCTGCAGTGTGGTTAACATCAATCTCTGTCGTATTCGACAGGGAAAGAATGCGTTCCCGATGTGAAGAGAGTTTGAAACGAAAATGAAAAGTCCGTGAAATGCTACCTGGCCTTTGGCATTGACTTTTCAGCTGATTTTTAACAGAAGAACAGGTAACTGCATGAAATTCAACAAGTCAGTGACAGTCGTTCTGGGTGTTCTGGGACTGTTGGGAGCATTTTCTATCGCTCTGATGGAGCCGCCTTTGCCGAAGGGCATCACATTGCCGATCTCAGATTTGGCTTTGCGTTTACTGATGGTGATCAATCCGCTGATCTATCTCGTGATTGCTCTTGGGGTAGGCGGCCTGCTGGCACACCGCGTGGGGCTACGAGCCCCCTTGATTGAATGCCTGCTCAAGAAAAACAAGATTGGAGGTATATTTGCCGACCAGGCAAAATGGGGGATTCCTGCAGGATTTGTGTTGGGGGCAATCGTGACATTTGTTCTCAATCAAATGATGCCGCTCTTTCCTTTGGAGTACAGGGAGGCTTCGCAAAGTGCCCCGTTGCATCCGTTAACTCGATTCCTTTACGGCGGGATATTGGAAGAAATAATGCTGCGTTGGGGAATGATGACGTTTCTGGTTTGGCTTCCATTTCAATTGCTCAAAAAGGGCGAGGGCAAGCCACCAGCCGGTTATTTTCACCTGGCTATCTTCCTGTCTGCGATACTGTTTGCTGTAGGGCATTTGCCAATGCTATTCGCTTATCAGATTCCCTTTACCCCGATTTTGGTCGTCTCTATCCTGATAGGTAACTCGCTGTTCGGAATTCTCACTGGCTATCTCTACTGGAAGAAAGGTCTGGAATCAGCCATGCTTGCCCACATTTTTGGTCACGTGGGAATGATGTCTGTCGAAGCGCTTCTCTGAAGAAAGCTAACAGGGTTAGGTCAATCACCCAATAGGGTTAGGTGTGCGACCCAACAGGGTTAGGTCAGGGGGCTAAGCGACAATCTCGCTGATCACGCCTTTCGAATCCTGGAAGTTTTCGCCGACCGGGACGTCGAGTTGTTGCAGCATCGTATGCCAGACGCTGGCCAGCGGAGTTTGATCCGGGAGCTTCAAGTGGCCCTGGTGATTGATGCCGGCTTTGGCACCGCCAAACAGGCAGGTGGGTAGCCGGTCTTTTGAGTGACCGATGCCCATCCCACTGGAGAATCCGAGCATGCAGTGATCCAGCAGAGTGGATCCGTCGGCCTGCTTGAAAGACTTCAACCGGTCGATGAAGTAGGCCCAGTGATCGAAATAGATTTGGTCTACCTTGGTCAATTCGGCCAAATTTTTCGGGTCGTTGCCGTGGTGGGTTAATTCGTGAAAACCCTTGGAAACGCCAAACTCAGGAAAGGTGCCGCCGGCGCTTTCCCGGCGCACTACGTAGCTGATCACCCGGGTCGAATCGGTTTCGTACGCGAGAGCGATCAGATCGTACATCATTTTCGCATACGTCGTGTAGTTGAACTCACCGGCAGGCATTTCCGGTTTGAAGCTTTCGGAGAAATCACTCATACCGGCAGTATCCACATTAGGCTTCGCCTTTACTGCCCAGTCCTTGTTGCGCTCGAGTTGCTTCTCGACTTCGCGGACAGATTGAAAATACTCGTCGAGCTTCTCCTGATCACTTTTGCCGACTTGTTTCTCCAGGCGCTTTGCATCTTCCATCACCACATCGAGAATGCTGCGACGACGACGAAATCCTTTCTGCCGCATCTCGCTTTCCTCGGCACTGTCGACTTTGAACAATCGATTGAACAAAACGTGAGGATCGTTTTCCGACGCAAGCGGAACCCCGTTTTGATTCCAGGAAAGGGTGCACATGTTGGAGCCGAATCCGGTGCCCCGACGGATACACATTTGCAGTGAAGGAAACCGGGTGTCGCGCCCGATGTGCTCGGCTGCGACCTGATCCATCGAGATGGAGTTCTTGATCGTGCCGCCGTCGCGTGCTTTCACTCCAGTGGAAAAGGTGTAGTCGCCGTGGTGACCTCCGCCGTGCTCTAGATAGGTGCCGGAGAAAACGGTGAAGTCATCCTTGTGGCGCTCCAGTGTTTTGAGAGTTGGGGAGATCGTATAATTCTTGCCCGTATCCTTCGGCTCGAAATCGCGCATGTTCATCCCGGTGCCGAAGTAGAAAATCCCCAGTCGCTTGGGAATCGCACCAGCCGCGGCGGAAGCCGAGCGAGGCATCATCGCCTCCAGAAACGGCAGGCTCATTGTGCCGCCAATGCCGCGCAGTACGGCGCGGCGTGAAAGAGGAGATCGGGTGTGGATGTTCATCTCGGTGAAAAGGTATCAGAAATGGCTGTGGCAAGCCATCCCAGAATGACGTCAGTCTAGATCCTCCCAATCCAGTTTTCCGCGCTGCCATTTTTGCTTCTCTTTTCTTCGCTTCGATCGATGATCAATTTGGCGGATTTGTTTGGGAGTGAGTTGATCTTTCTTTCGCATCCAGGGCTGTGGCCCTCCGTCGCCGGCCATGATGCATCCGAGCGGAGTGATTTCGGCAACAATGTCCGCCAGCTCGAATTTTTCGATCTGCTCGCGAACCTGAGCCGCGTTTTTGTAGCCGATCGGGCTTTCACTCAGGTCGGCCTTGCCATGCCACCACCGAATGTCGAGACCCTTCGTGGACTCGGCGATCTGATTGGCAATCTTTGCCTCATCCGGTTGGCCTTTTCGGTCACGAAACTGTCTCAGTGTCGCGGTGCGTGATCGATTTCTTCCTGCTCCATGGGGGGCGAAACCGAGGTAGTCCTGGTTGTCCTTGCCGAGTGTAATCAGAATCGGCTCGGCCATATTGAGAGGAATGATCCCAAGCATTGGTCTGCCATCTTCGTCTTTCCACGCCGGAGTGGCTCCTTTGCCATGCAGGAAGATGTCGCCTTTTTTCCAGACAAAATTGTGCTCATTGCCGAATTCGGTCACCAGCTCGGCACCGGAGAATTCGAGAAACCGCTTGTGGATGGCAACATGATTGGCACGGGTCCAGCGACCGACGTATTCGAGAGCCTCCCAGTATTCCTGACCAAGGTCGGTCTCGGTATCCAGCCAGGCAGCTGCTTTCGGAATATTGTGAGCGATTTTTTCGGTCTCACGAATCGCAGCCTTGTGACCGCGTTTGTAAACCTGCGCTCCCAGCCCCCGCGAACCATGATGCGTCACCAGTGAATAAAGTTCAATTTCCTCTCCGGAAGGGGATTCGAGCCGCTTTTTATCGAGAGCCTCGCCGATCTCATTGTAGCCGGCCTCGATCAACGCTGTGGTAAATTGCTGATTGATACGCAGTTTTCCCAGGTAGGCAAAATGATTGCCGTCACCCTGGTCAGCCATATGAATGCGGGCATAGTTCTGCAGACCGTTGAGAAACTTGTTTCCCCACACATCTTCTTCAATCACGGGATGAGAAACGAGATCATCCGGCTTTCGGCCGCCGGGACCGAAACGAGTGGATTCGGTGAGGTGATCCAGCATTTCCGCTGTCGACTTATCACAGGTAAACACGCTGGCATACATAGAGCAGCATACGTCAGCACTGTGAGCGGCGGGAAGAATCGCATTCTTCACCGCAATCGCTCCGCCGACGGGAATAACGGCCTCTCCCGCTCCGGCGGGGCAGGCATCGGGCATCACGGCACCGCCTTCGATCACGGGAGTCCGAAGCAGCTGATTCATAAAACGCCGAACGGCTGCGATGTTTGACTCGTCCTCTTCGCAGGTTGCTTCGATTGCTTCGCCAAAAGACAAAGGTTCGCTGCGGGGCTGTAATTTGGGGTCCGGTTTGGAAAAATCGCGGTCCAGTAGCTTTAAAATGTACGATTTATCGTCGATGCCACGGGCTTCATATTCCCGCGCTGCAGCAATTAATTGCTGAAAAAGTGCGGAACGAGGCCAGCCGGCTTCAATAAGATCTTCGTGGGTAATCATGAAAGAATGTGCCCGATTTGGTCGTATTTATGGGGAAAATGGAAAAAAAACCGAAAGTGCAACTTATTTTCTTGCACAATAACTTGAAATTTCATAAAACCTAAGCAATAGAATAAAGCTGGGTTTTTTGTTGACTTTTTTTTGAACGGATATATCACGCGAGGCGTCTATTGGGACGATAGAATAAGAAGATTGAGATTTGGTATAAGCAGATCGGCCATACGAAGATAACTAAGAGACAAGGAGATGTTGCGTTACTGAAATAGAAACCAACAATTTCCGCCAAGCCGGCCCAAATCACTTCCCACTATCAAAAACACCGAAAAGACAGACCTCGCTGACACTTGTTAACTTTCTTTGTGTAAAAACAAAGAAATGTGACCGAGTGGACGGAAAATTGCTCCAAAGGCAAGATAATCGTCACACTTAAACGAATTGTCGCGAATACAACCCATACGACAGCAACATCGTAAA
>JAHDCN010000125.1:0-1173 GCA_020629815.1 Verrucomicrobiota bacterium | reverse complement strand
GACTACGCGAACTACGGTCTGCCTCTTCTCGATCTGATCTCAGAAGGAAATATTGGCCTGATGAAGGCAGTGGAGCGTTTCGACCCCAACAAGGGTGGTAAACTTTCCACGTATGCTGCCTGGTGGATCAAGCAATCAATCAAGCGTGCCTTGGCAAACCAGAGTAAGACGATCCGTCTGCCGGTCCACATGGTGGACAAGATTTCCAAGATGCGTCGTGTGGCTATGGTCCTCAGCGAAGAGCTGGGCCGTGAGCCGACTGACGAAGAGCTTGCCGAAGAGATCGGTATCGATCGTGCCAAGCTTTCTCATCTGAAGTCTGCTGCCCTTCGTCCTGCTTCTCTGGACGCTCCAATCAGTGATGACGACACTACCGAATTCGGTGAGATCATCGGTGATGAAAAGGCACAGACTCCTCTGGAGCTTCTCAGCCACAAAAACATGCACATGCAGCTCGATGATCTTCTCGAAGTGCTGGATGAGCGTGAACGCAAAATTATCGATGCCCGATTCGGTCTTGCCGGACAAAAGCCAAAGACTCTCGAAGAGGTTGGCCAGGAATTCGGTGTGACCCGCGAGCGGATTCGACAGCTGCAGAATATCGCGCTGAAGAAACTGCGTCGTGCTCTGCAGAAGAAAGAAGATCCCGGTCCACGTCCACTTCGTGGCAGCAAGCCTGCAGACGAAGAGGAATACGGCGAAGAAGCAGCGCTGGCGATGTAAAAGCCGGGCCGTGAAAGGCAGATGACTTTTCTGCTGTGATAGAAAAATTTAACCGAAGATGCCGTCCAGAAATGGACGGCATTTTTCTTTTAGCGAAGAACCGGATCCTTGTATGAGCATGAATCTATTGGTCACCGGTGGCAGGGGATTGATCGGCAGCGCGGTTGTGTCCGCTGCGCTTCAAACTCGCAGGTTCGATCGAATCGTAACTTTAGGGCGCCGCACTCCTTCGAGCGACGATAAGAACGAGAGTCTCCTTCACGAAACGGGCTCAATTAATGACGCGGCTCGAGTAGTCGAGCTGTTGAAAACACACCGAATCACTCATCTGGTGCACGCAGCAGGAGCGAGGACCGCGGATTGTGCAGCTGATCCCGGCGTAGCATTTACTGGCAATGTCATCGGAACAGATATTTTGTTTCAAACGGCAGCCGAGTCACTGGAAGTCGA
>JAHDCN010000592.1 GCA_020629815.1 Verrucomicrobiota bacterium | reverse complement strand
CTGGTAGTTGGAAAAGGTGGGCGGGAGCACGCGATTGTGACCGCACTTCACGAATCGGAAACCGATACGGAGATTTTTTGTTTTCCGGGTTCCGATGCGATTGCTCAGATCGCACCTTCGGTGGACATCGAAGGCAGCCTGGAATCTCTGATCGATTACATCCAGAGCAACGACATCGACCTCTGTGTGGCCGGCGAAGAGAGTTATCTGGTGAAAGACGAAGGTCTGGCCAACGCCTGCGCTGCTGCGGGGATTCCCTGTTGGGGACCGCCGAAAGAGTCCGCTCAGCTGGAAGCCAGCAAAGAGTTTGCGAAAGAGTTTCTGTTTCGCCATAACATCCCGACTGGAGGTTACGACTCTGTTAATTCGGTCGAGGAAGCCAAAGCCGCGATCAACGGAAGTTATCCTACTGTGCTGAAATTCGACGGTCTGGCAGCGGGCAAAGGTGTGGCGGTTTGTCCGGACGAGGCATCTGCTGATGAATTTCTCGATGAAGTGCTTGGCCAGCGTAAGTTTGGTGAGGGCCGTCTCCTGGTGGAGGAATTTCTCGAAGGGCCGGAGATCTCGATCTTTGCCTCGGTGGTGGATGATCAATACCAGATTCTTTTGCCGGCACGTGACTATAAACGTATCTTCGATGCCGACGAAGGGCCCAACACCGGCGGCATGGGGGCAGTCAGTTCAGCGGAAATGTTCGAAGGCGATTTGCGCGAAGTGATTGAGAACACCATCGTTCGCCCGACGATTGAAGGGCTGCGAAAGGACGGCCTGCCCTACCGTGGATTTCTCTACTTTGGTCTGATGCTCACCGAAGACGGCCCGAAAGTAATCGAGTACAACTGCCGTTTCGGTGATCCCGAAGCTCAGGCTGTGCTGCCGATGATCACCGGTGATTTTGCTCAATATGTTTTCGAAGGAGCGAAAGGTTCATTGAATTCCGACCTGATCGGTTTTCATGATGGCTGGAGCATTTGCCTCGTTTCCGCGTCAGCGGGCTATCCGGCTTCCTCGCGCAGTGGGGATGTGATTTCCGGATTCGACAACGTCGATGATGCCCGCGTATTTCACGCAGGCACCAGATTGAATGAAAACGGGGAATTCGAAACGGCAGGCGGCCGCGTCTATGTGCTGGTTGCTCATGGGGAAACCCGGGAGGCTGCGGTGCAAAAAGTATATGCCGAAAGCGACAAGGTATGCTTTGATGGAATGCAACGTCGCAGCGACATTGGAACACGAAATTTTTGCTGATTGAGTAGCGCCACTGACAGCACCACCGAGGAAATCCTCAATCCGGAACAG
>JAHDCN010000124.1:6708-8065 GCA_020629815.1 Verrucomicrobiota bacterium | reverse complement strand
ACCTGCGGACAGATGGGCATCGCCACCGGTTTCGCAGCGGTCCTGTGCAAAAAATACAGCACCTATCCCAAAGAAGTCGGCAAGAGCCACATCAAGGAACTGCGCGGCCTGATCGGTTTTGATTCGAAGGAAAGACTTGGCAACCCGAGTTTGAAGCGGAAAAAGAAGCACTGATTTTGGATGACTTAACAGGGTTAGGTCAGCCACCTAACCCTGTTGAGTTTGAGTAAAAGCTTCTCTGCACCCGCCTCGGACGACTTGCTGATGGGCTCTGCGGATGCGTAAGGATACACATCCCTACCTTTCCCAGTCGAGCGCAAGTAGTAGGGACGTGTGTCTCACGCGTCCGCGCTGCCTATTAGCAGCGCCCGTTTCTTCTTTTGCAATCGTCACTCCAATGTAATCCTCAGTAGTCCGAGAACTTTTTTCGAACCATGCGTCACATCGTAAACTTCGGCCTGCTGTTTGCCTTTCTTGCTCTCGCGATTACTGGCGTGATGGCCTTCAGTCGGCCGTTTTCCTTATCGACGACGCAGATCCATATTGCAGCAGGCCTGATTACTTTGGTTCTCGTGATTCTCCACCTCGCGGGGAGAATTCCCTATTTTCGCAAACAGTTGGACGGCTCGAAGAAGACGGCCATTTCACGTGGAAAAGTGTTCGGTATCGCAGCCGTCACTGCATTGATTTTCTTTCTCGCTGGAGCTGCGTTGCCGCCGGTCTCCTGGCTGGTGAACCAGAGCTACGAAACCCGCAACCGGGCCCACATCGTTCGTAGTTCTCCGCTGACCGGATTTGGCGAACCGTCGCGAACCCGCAAGATCATTCGCCGCATTCCCAACGAAGCAAAGAGTCGCGCGCTCACTCTGCATTTGAGTTTTCCCGAAGATATTGAGGATTTGCCCGCAGTAGCCGTGTGGGCCGAAACGACGGCGGGAACGATGATCGAGACTCTGTATTTGCAACAGTCGCTCGCATATTCGGATAAGCCGGTGTGGGAAGGGATCGAGACGCAACGCAATCACATCCTGCCAATCTGGCGGCATCGCTTCACTCTGGTGTCCGGCATCAAACCCGACGGTAGTACTGATATTGTCAGCGGAACCACCGAATCGCACAGCTATGCTCTCGATCCATATCTGATCCCAGGCGAAGAACAAAAATTCATCGTCTCGGTTGAAGTCAATCTTCCCGCCGACCCGAACGAGAACTGGCCGGACCCAACGATTGGCCAGCCGTCACTGCTCTACACCGCCTACGTAAAACTCGACGAAAACCAGGACTACTACCTGCTCGAACTCACCGGTCATGGTGGAGGGGCAGAAGACAGCGGGAATATTCAGTATGACCTGGAGAG
>JAHDCN010000124.1:0-6608 GCA_020629815.1 Verrucomicrobiota bacterium | reverse complement strand
CTACTTCGTGCCAATATACCCTTCCTTCTCCAAATAGAGAATTACCTCCTGCGCGGACTCCTCGGGCGTGGCACCTTCGGTTTGAATTACGATGTCGGCATTCTCCGGAGTTTCGTAGGGGTCAGAAATACCGGTAAACTCGGGGATAATTCCAGCACGGGCCTTGGCATACAAACCTTTCCGGTCGCGGGCTTCGCAAACCTCGAGCGGAGTAGCGACATGAACAAGGATGAAGCCACCGTTGGCTCCGATCAATTTTCGGAGGTCATCACGAACGGATGCGTAGGGTGCGATTGGCGCACAGATCGCAACACCGCCATTCTTAGTGATCTCGTTGGCGACGAAACCGATCCGCATGATATTCAGATTTCGGTGTTCTTTCGAGAAACCGAGCTCAGACGAAAGGTTTTTCCGCACCAGGTCGCCGTCGAGTAGGGTGACAGAACGTCCACCAACTTCCAGCATCTTGGTCAAGAGGACACGGGAGATGGTTGACTTTCCGGATCCGGAGAACCCGGTGAAAAAGACAGTGAAACCAAGTCGGTCTTTCGGTGGGTGAGTGCGACGCAATTCTTCAACTACCTCAGGGTAAGTAAACCAGTCGGGAATATCGCGTCCATCCTGCAGGCGAGCTCGCAGTTCTGAACCGGAAATATTGAGAATCTTCTCACCCTCTTTGGCTTCGGATCTCTGGATGTAGCTGTCGGTGTCCTGATTGTAGACCAATTGCTCGAAACTCACCATTTTCACGCCGGTGCGATCCTCGACTTCGCGCAGCATATCCTGGGCATCGTAGGGACCGTAAAAATACTCACCGGTTTTCTCATTTGAAGGACCAGCGTGGTCGCGGCCGACGATGAAGTGGGTGCAACCGTGGTTACGACGAATCAGAGCATGCCAAACTGCCTCGCGAGGACCGGCCATCCGCATCGACAGGCCCAGAAGGGAGAGCATTGCGGTGTGAGCTGGATAATGCGGCATCACATGCTGGTAACAACGAACGCGGGTAAAGTGATCAACGTCGCCCGGCTGAGTCAGACCAACCACAGGGTGAACCAGCAAATTCACCTGCTGCTCGCGAACGGCGCGCATCGTCAGTTCGATGTGCACCCGGTGCATCGGGTTCCGCGTCTGGAACGCCACTACGTTGCGCCAACCGGCTTTGGAAATTTCTTCGCGCAGCTCGGCCGGGGTGTGACGCATGGTGCGGTTGTCGTAGTGCTGAGGTAGCTGGAAGCCTTCTACTTTTCCACCGACATACCAATCGTGTGTTCGCTCCAAAAGATGCGCCACGCCTTTGTGCATGATGTCAGTGGTGCCGTAGACTTTTTCCGCCTCGGCCATTTTGTCCGGTTGCCACACGTCTTCGATATGAATGCAGGCAATCATGACGCCTTCTGCATCGCGCAGAGCCAGGCTGCCGCCCGGTTCCAGATCTTTTGCCAGTTCTTCCGGAACATCGAGCTGAATCGGGATCGGCCACAAGGTGCCGTCCGCCAACTCCATGTTGTCGCAGACGTTTTCGTAGTCGGCTTTGCCGAGGAAACCTTCGAGCGGGGAAAATCCACCGTTGAGCAACAGCTCGATATCACACTCCTGACGCGGAGTCATGTCCCAGGACGGCCAGTCCTTGGAGGCTGCTTTCAATTCCTCAGCGCGTTCTTCGCTGACGACGAGGTTTTTCAGTTCTCCACCATAGGGAGAAATCAGGTTTTCGTGTTCGCTCATGATTTCGAAAATTCGGTCCGGCTATGCTAGGCGGCTGTAGCGCCTTGTCACCTGCAAAATTCGGGAAATCAGAGGGAGGTTCAGCGTTCACCGTTGCAGGAAAAACAGGTAAAGCCTGCCCCAAACGCAGTGAGAGATACCTGTTGATGATCGCTTCCGGAATCAAGAAACTCCTCGAGAGCAAACAAGACGGAAGGGCTGCTCATATTGCCGAACTGAGAAAGGATCGAGCGGCTTTCTTTGAGGTCCTGATTGGGAAAAGCGGCTTCGATTTCATCGAGGACATCGCGACCTCCGGTATGGGAAATCAGCTTGGCGTTTTCCTCGTTCGGGATCAACTCGCTAACTGCTTCTGCTGCGAGCTTGGGAACGGACCGGTGCAATTGATTGCAGAGCTTTCCGTCGCGATGAACGAATCGAATTTTCTCCCTCTGCTTTGGAATATGAAGAGAACGAAAATCCGAAAGCCGAAGCTGTGAATCGGGCTTCTCCTGTCCGCTCCAAATCGAGGCGCTCGCCCCGTCGCCGAATAAACAAAGGCTGATCAGTACGCCGGGATCTTCATTGAGAAAAAAGGCTGACGAACAAATTTCCACTGCGACAACAGCCACCGTTGCGTCGGGGTTGGCAGTCAGAAAGTGAGACGCGCTTCGCAAGGAGGGAATGGCGGCTCCGCAGCCGAGGCCGGCAATATCATGAAGGTGAATATCAGGCGCCATGCCGAGAGATTCCGCGACGTGACTGCTAACGCCGGGACAAAGATATCCCGTGCAGGTGCAGATGAACAAGGCGTCGAGTTCGTTCGCGCGAAGACCGGCTTTTTCCAAAGCGTTTCGCAACGCGCTCTCCGCTAAACGGGGTGCCTCTTTCTCGAAAGTCTGGTTCAATTCAGAACCATCCATGCGGAACAGTTTCTCATTTGGCTCGTTGGCAAAGTGACGTTTTTGGATGCCGCTGTTTCCGAGTAGAATTTTCTTCGCGAGCTCCCGGGAGCGGTTGGGCAGTTTTTGTACCCGGGTTTCTTCAGACAAAATTTCCCAGACCTCTTCCTGAGTGAGGCAAAGCGAAGGCACGCTGTGAGCAATGGAGCGAAGAAACATAAAAGGTCAGTTTGTCTATCGAAGCTGCCGAAACAAAAGGCGAAACGGCAGAAGTCCGGTTTGGCTGGCGAGCCGCAAAGCTTCCTGCCCCGGTCGATGGAGGAGTAGGGGGTGAATGCTTTGGGCAAGACGCATTCGTTTCCGGAAGGAATGTTGCAGTTGTTGCGAGCAAAGTTCCACGCAATTGCTCCATGAGAGCTTTCCTCTGGAAAATTGCACTATCGGATCAATTGCCAAAGCTGCGCTTTCAAGTGCCATCGACATGCCGTTTCCTGTGAACGGAGGTATGATTCCGAGACAATCGCCCAGGGCGAGATTGTTCCCAGCGTTGCTTCGTTTTTGCCAACCAATTCGGAATGCATTGACGCCAATTACTGAATTCGGGTCCGGGTTTGAAGAGCGAACAAATTCAGCCAGTTGGGTTAGCCCATTTTCCTCCAGATAGCGGGGAATCCTGTCGATACGAGAGGCTGGACCAATATCTCTCTCGCGAAACAGCCCGCAAAGATTGACTCGACCGTTTTCAATTTTCGACAAGCCGACATATCCTTCCTTACCTAAATGCATTTCAAGATCGGCTGGTAGCGATGCGTTTTGCAAATGGCAACTCAGCCCCAGCCATTTGCCATTGGTTGTTCGACGGCGTCCGCAGGTTTGAATTGTGCCGGGCTGGACTTCACCGGTTACCCGGGAATTCTCTTTCAGGTTTCCGCCCAGTTCGACAAATCGGTCGGCCAGCCTTTGATCGATCGTATAACGGGAGATTCCCCGAACTGCGACGGGGAGTCCGTCTTCACGCAGAGTTTTCCCCCGAAGATACCATCGGGCTTGTTCATTGATATGAGCATCGGCGAACAGATCAAGAATCCCCAGGTGTCCCAGTGTTTCGTCACCCACACCATTCAGAAATTCTCCACACACTCGATGCCGGGGATAGCATCCCGCCTCATGAAGTGTGGTGGGAATGCCGCGCTTTTGCAGGGCAACACCGAGGGAAAGACCTGCAAGACCGCCTCCGATTATAGTGATTGGATTCATCAGCTAGGCTCCATCGATACGCTCCGCATATAAACGATACGCTCCCCAGAAGTCATGAGTCTCCTGAATCCTCCATTCGTTCTCCTTTAGCTCGAGTAAAGCAGGTAGTTCTCCCGGTCGGAATCCGGCGCGTATACTGACATGCAGGTCGTGCCGGGTCACTCGGTTGATTCCCAGAATGTTGGCCAGGTGTCCTTGAAAATGATGTCTTCGATATCGCGCCGGCTCCGAGATAATCAGGTAGTCAGCCCTTTGAAAAAGTTGGCCTATCCCGGCAAGTTCCGGTTCGGAAAAATGATGCAGAATCAAATTGGCTACCATCACTCCGGGTTTTACGGTTTGCATGGTTTCCAGTGCGTTGCCCTCAATCCATGGCCACAGTTCCGGCCAGTAGCGGCCTTGCGGTGCCAAATCCAGACCCGTCACACGAAACCGCGGATCGAAAATTCGGCGTTGTAAATATTCCCCCAGAGAACCGTCACCGGCACCAAGTTCACAAATCGTCCGGTCACGAAAATCGGGTATTGCTTCGAGTGTCCGGGCGATCCACCGGAAGTTCCCCATGATTCCGTTGAGCAGACGTAGATCGCGACGTGAATGACGCGCGTCCGGATGATCAAAGGGCAGGGAATCAAGCAATTCCGGTTCGACGACCCTGTGATCCAGGTTCGACATCTCAGAACCTTACTTTTATGCCGCTGGTAATGTAGAACGAATTTTCCAGCTCAAGATCCACCTCGGGGAGGCCTGCGCGTTTCCATTCCAAATCCTGTCCGAATTGCATGCCTGCATCGAGATAACCCCAGACCGGACCGGTGACTCTGTGTTCTACTCCCAGACCAACGCGTATTGATCGGTAGATCAGATCAAACTCATTCCCTGCAGCAAGCGGATCTTCAATATTCCAGCTCGCTCCGGAGAGAAAAGCTCGGCCGGCAAAAAGCCAATCTTCATTTGGGGCATAGGCCAACTCCACGCGGGGAAACGTCAGCGCCAGAGAGGTGTGCCGGTTCGGCTCCCAAATCAGTCCCGCTGCCGGCAGAAGGCGCTCTTCTCCGAGATCGCGGGAGTAGTAGCCACCAAACGCGATTTTCAATTGATCACTCCACTGGTAGGAAAGCAGGGCCAGTGACGTGAGCACAAAGTCGTCTGAACTGACATGCTCAAAATCAGAATACCATCCTGGTTGCAAGCGGCCCCAGAATTTCCAGCGTGAGCCCAAATCCCACCACGCGTTGAAAGGAATATCAACCCGATACAGATTCAGAGAATCGGTTCCCAGGCCGGGAAACGCACCACCGAAATCCAGCTGATTCAGTCGGTAGCCAAGTCCTGCTGTCAGACGCAGGGTATCGTTGTTCCAAACGGGAACATTTCCCTGAAAACCGAATTCATTTACCTGAAGCGAGCCCGGTCCTCCGCTGACATCAGATTTCCCGCCATACGAACCGTAAATGTATCCGATGGAGTAGTTCGGAATGAATGACTCCTCAGTCGATTCCTCCGCAGACAGAGCCCAGGTGGTCGCAAGGGTAAACGCAGCTGCAAAAAGGAATCGGTTCATCAGTGAGAAAGACGAAGCCAAATTCATTTCGGATTCGCCAGAGAGAAAGCTAAACGCCCTGGCGACCAGCGCAATCAAATTAGCTCGCTTCGATTCTTTCGATTTCTTCACTCAATTCGTCCCAGCGGGAATAGTGAGACTCGAGTGATTTCTCCACTTCGGCAAAGCGATCCGTGCCCGCCTTCACTTCTTCTTCACCCGACTTGAAAAACTCCGGATCGACCAGCTTTTTCGTCAGCTCGGCTTTTTCGATTTCGAGCTGCCCAATCTCTTCTTCGATTTGCTCGAACTCGGCCTTGAGTGGTTTCAACTTCGCTGCTTTCGCTTCGCGGGCTTTCGCTTCCAGCCGGCGTTGCTCCTTGCGCGAACCGCCGCTCGATTTTGCGGCACTTTTCGAGGAGCCACCACCACCCGCCGGAGAAGCTTCCTGCGCTGCCAATAAGTCAGCTTGTTTCTTTTCGATGTAGTCACTGACGTTGCCGTAGTACAGCTTCGGCGGCTGATTCGGAATAAACTCGAGCACCTTGGTGACAATAGGATCGAGGAACGAACGGTTGTGGGAAACGATCACGTAGGCCCCGGTGTAGTCCTGCAGTGCACGCTGCAGAACCTCCTGCGAAGCCAGGTCCAGGTGGTTGGTCGGCTCATCGAGAATCAGGAAATTCGCCGGTTGCAACAACATGCGGGCGAGAGCCAGGCGACCGCGCTCTCCACCCGAGAGCACGCTCACGGATTTGAAAACATCGTCACCTCGAAACAGGAAAGCTCCGAGCAGAGTGCGCAGGTTGCCTGCGGCTTCATCGGTCACATGACCTTCCAGAGTTTGCAGCACGGTGCGATCTGGATTCAGTTCATCGGCGTGGGTCTGGGAAAAATACGCGATGCCCACCTTGTGCCCCACATTTCGTTCCCCACTGGTTGGTTCCTCGGTGCCGGCCAGCATTCGGGAAAAGGTCGATTTGCCCGCTCCGTTTACCCCGACGATGGCAATCTTGTCGCCGCGCTCGATTTCAAAATCGAAACCGTTGATCACTTTGTTATCCCCGTAGTGTTTGCACAGGTCTTCGAACTTGATCACGGTCTGGCCGCTGCGTTCCGGTTGGGGAAAACGAAAATCGATAGCAGACTGATCCTGCTCCATCTCGATCATCACCAGTTTTTCCAACTGCTTGATCCGC
>JAHDCN010000123.1 GCA_020629815.1 Verrucomicrobiota bacterium | reverse complement strand
CAGTGTTGGCAACTTCTTCGGCCATTGGTTCTTCGGCGATAAACTGAACTTCATCCGCCTCGATGGAAGCAGCAGGCTCTTCCTGCAGCGGTTCGGCGGGGTCGATATCAGCGACCGGTGTTTCAGCAACCGGCTCATCCAGATCATCTCCGGAGAAAGCGGCCAGTGGTTTAACCAGTCGGCCGGGCAGAGGCCTCACCCTGTCATAAACATTTTTCCCCGCCTCCCCGGCGACCAGATAGCCCCGCTCGAACATCTCCATTTTCGCATCCAGGTTATCAATGTAGTGCAATGCCTGAGCCTCCGGGGTTTTCGGCACTACTGGGGAACCGAATGCAAGCTCACCGTGATGAGCCGCCAAAAGATGCAACAAATGCAGGCGCACGCTGTTGCCGTTTGGTTCGAGGTTTTGCCAGGCACTCGCGTTGTCACCAGTCTCGTGAACATCCCTCCAGAGCTGATTGACGATTTCCATGCCCATTGGGATATGGCTGATCAATTCACTCACCTCAGTGACCGCCATCGAAAATCCATTCTTCGCGTAGACATTTTCCCATAGCTTGCCGACATCGTGAAACAAGACCCCCGTCACCAGCAGATCCCGGTTGAGAATTTCGTAAGCCTCACAAATTTTGATCGCGCTGCGCATCATCTGCGCAACGTGTTCGACCAGACCACCGCGGCGGGCGTGGTGGTAGTCGCGAGCTCCAGCGGTCCGCTGAAACCGTTCGCCCCATTTTTCCAGGAAACGTTCGCTCAATGCGCGCAGACGGGGGTCGGCAAGATTCGCAACCGCCTCTTCAATAAAGGCATAGTCCTGTGCTTGTTTCGCCTGCAGCTCTTTCGAACCAGCGAGAACTTCAGCAATCTGGTCCTCCGGCAAAGCCTGCGCCTGCCACTGACGGGAATCGATATTTCGCCCGTCTCCGCCGAGACCGAATTCACCGGCGATTTCATAAAACTGTCGTTCCTGCAGTTGGGCACAGGTCGGAAACATAGCGGTCTCACTCCAAACCCGCAGGATCAAGGTCTCTTCGGCATCGGCAAATTTCAGCTCGTAGTAGGGTTTGCCGGCCTTTGTTGTCTTTTGCTTCAGCGATTCCAACTGCACCCGCAAGGTCAACGCCGTGTGAGTCGGCGCAGCCTGTTGTTTCAGCTCGCGGATGGAAACCAAATCGGACATCCCTCATCCTAGGACTGCCCTTTGGATGGCGCAAGAAAAGCTGACTTTGCGGAGGAAAAATATGATCCCCTTTGCAATCCCGTCCAACTAAACAGAGTATATGTTCATGATCACGAATTCGGATTTCGAGAAGCTCTTTTCGTTTCGCGAATGGTTGCAGAATCGAGCGCCGGAAGATGATATCGAATGGAGCGACGCCGGCTACGCGAATTATATTGGGAAAGCGGAAGAGCTTTGGAATCTCCTGGCCACGAGTCCGTGGCCGGATACTGGCTATGATATCAGTGAAGCATCACGAGTCAGAAAACTGCTCGCCCAGGGTGAAACGGAAGAGCTTGGCTTGGCGGAACTCCGACACTTTCTGACGGCCTGTATCAGGGGCGATCGTTTCAGTGATGGCCATTGGGGCCACATGCTGCGGCAGGGTTTGGTTCGTGAGGCTGTAGAATGTTTGCACTGCATCCGCGAAAGCGAAAAACGGAGTCAACAGGGTTAGGTCAGTGACTTAACCCTGTTAGGTCGCGAAAGGTAACTGTCGGTTTCTCCTCTTTAAGGTTCCCTTTCGCTGCGGATCATTGTAATTTCCCCCATCGTCAGCACCTTTCACCCCGGGAAATGATTCGTCACCTCCTCACCCTATTCTTTTGTCTACTCATCTCAGCCGGCCAGGTTTTCTCTCAGGATTCCAGCACGACTGATGACGATGTTATCAAAAAGCGAGCTCTGGAAAGACCCTCCTCATGGCGTGGCGATTCTCTATTTGAAAAGGTGGACTCAAAGGCTACGGCGGTTAGCATGCGCTACGAGTTCGATCCCGAGCATCCGATGCGAAGGCTGTATGCTTACGGCTGGGCAGTAGGGAACGTCGCCATTGGTGATCTGAACGGCGACGGCAAAGCCGATTTATTTTTTCCCGGAACAACCGGTGAGCATCGAGTCTTTTTGCAAAGAGACGAATTTCGGTTTGGTGAGGTTACCTCTCGTGTAAACGCTGGTGGAAAAGAGGGCTGGGGCAGCGCCGCTGTCATGGCTGATGTCGATAATGATCGGGATTTGGATGTTTTGGTAATCAACTATGACAGTCCGAATCAACTGTTGATCAACAATGGCGACCCTGAGAATTTGCGATTCGTAGATCGAGCGAAGGAATGGGGACTCGATTTTTCCGACGGTGCTTTGACCGCGAGTTTTTGCGACTTCGACCTGGATGGGTTTCTCGATCTCTACATTCAGACCTATCACCTCGAGCCGGAGAATGGTCGACCTGATAAGATCGAAACCCGCAAGGAGAATGAAGTCATTCGTTTACCGGAGAAATGGGAGCAGTCCTATTTGGGCTACGAAGATGGCGAGGGTAAGCAGCGTTGGGTCGAAGCTCCCCTCTCCGACCGGTTCTTCACCAATAAGAATGGCAAGTTTTTACCAATTGGTGATTCAGGCATAGCGGTAGGTCGGTCATACGGAACTGCCCATTTGGCCTGGGATCCGGATCATGATCTTCGTCCGGATTTGTATGTGTCTAATGACAGCCATGGCCCTGACCTAAACTACAAACTATCGGAGAATGGTTTCATAGAAACTGCTCGCAAGGTGTTTCCCTACACTCCCTGGTTTTCCCGCGGAATTGCCTCGGCCGATTTCAATAATGATTTACTTATCGATCTGGTCGTGGCGAACTCTTCCGTTCCTGATCCATTGAGTCAGCTACGCTATGGCGAACCTTTCCGGAGCGACATTGCGAGGGCTTTAACCAGTGGCGGTGCCATCCAGCGAAACCGGAATATCTTGATGGCGAACAACGGAACTTCACGCTTCCGGGAAATGGCGAATTTCGCGGGCATCGGAAACACCGGAGCGACCTGGGCAGTGAAGGCTGGTGACTATGACTGCGATGGCCTGGTTGATTTATTTTTCGCCACCGGTCAGGCGAGGCAGTGGTCTGCCTTACCGTCTGCTGCTCTGATCGGGGAATCTCTTTCCGGCAAGACGCGTTGGGATATCCTTCAAAAGCATCCGGAAGATCGTCAAACTGACCGGGCTTTTCAGAACCTGGGGAACTGGAAGTTTGGCGATACATCGAAAGACTGGGGACTGGACCATGCGGGCATGAGCTACTCGGTCGGTCAAGGCGACCTGGATGGTGACGGTGATCTGGACCTTGTAGTCTGTCCGCTCGGGGAAAATGTGATCTTGTATCGAAACCATTCTTCTCAGAATCGGGTCGTGATTTCTCTGGATGGCGAGAAGACCAATGAATTTGGACATGGTGCAGAGATTTTGTGCGCCATTGAGAACGCCCCCGGCCGGCTGATGCAAATGCACCCAACCGGTGGATTCAAAGGTTCCGACGAAGCTGCGTTCTTTATTGGCATGGGTGAAACAGAAACCTTGAATCGCGTTTCCATTCGGTGGCCCGGTTCGAATGCGATCACCACGCTTGAAAATCTGGAAGCCGGCTACCGATATGAGATTCGAGAGGTCAACAGTCTTCGGCCTCCGGCAATCCGGGCGCGACGAGGAAGCCCGATGTTTGTCGGATCCAATGCGTTGAAGCGAACCGGGGAAGAAGAGATCATTCCCAACCTTCCCGATGCTCAGCCACTTTTACCTCCAGCTATCGACCGGGCGGGCCCCTCGGTCGCTGCTATTGATCTGGATGGCGACGGGAATCTCGAAATCTATCTCGGCGGTTCCGAAGCTCACAATCCTCACTTTGTGGCCGGCAATGTAGAACTGGCAAAGGCCAATCACCCCTTTCGGTCCTATGCTGCCTGGGAAGACGCAGCAGCCGTATTCTTCGATGCCAATGGTGACGGCAGGGAAGATCTGTATGTCGCCAGCAGCAGCTTTCAGTCCGGAACCGATCCCAAACTGATGATGGATCGGCTGTATTTTCTCCAACCAAACGGGGACTACATCGATGCGTCCAAAAGCCATCTACCCAATGCGACGGTGAACAGTTCAGCAGTTGCGGTAGCCGATTTTGACAAAGATGGAGACCTTGATTTGTTTGTCGGGGCTCATCATCTCGTAGGCAAATACCCCAGTCCGGATCGCAGCAGGATTCTGCTTAATAATGGAAGCGGAAAATTCGCTGACAGTACCTCCGCTCTTGCGGCAGGACTGGAGAACGCCGGCATCGTCAATTCTGCCATCTGGTCCGATGTTGATAACGATGGGTGGCTGGATCTGTTACTGGTTTGCGAATGGGGAACCCCTCAGCTCTGGAAAAATCAGGATGGCCGCCTCACCAATCAATCCAAAGAGTGGGGGCTGGATCAGCTGACCGGTAAATGGAATGCTATCACCGGTGGAGATATTGATGGCGATGGCGACATCGACTACGTGGTGACAAACGAAGGTGAAAACGGAGTGCTCCAAGCTAGTTCGGATCAGCCTGCCCAACTGTTTGCCGGCGACTTTGCCGGTAACGGAAAACAGATTCCTATCACATTGGTCGGTGGCCTCCCCATTCACGGATGGGAAGAATTGGCTGTTGCAGGATTTCCCGAAAGCAAAATCGGGAAATCACCGCAGGAGTTTGTTGCTTCGTTTCTGACGAAAAATTTCTCCGCAGCCCGACTTTCCGAAAGCGCTTCTGCATCAGCTTCGGCCACTGAACTCCGAAGTGGCTTGCTGATGAATGAGGGAAGCGGAGCCCTTCGTTTCAAAGCGCTGCCAGCAGAAGCTCAGTGCTCGGAGGGCATGGGGTGCATTGTCTCGGATTTCAATTTCGATGGGCGGGCCGATTTGTTTCTGGTGCAAAACCGTGGCGGAGGTTCACTCGCTCATCCCGAAGCATTGAATGCGGGTATCTCTCAGCTCTTTCTGGGAACGGGCAATGCTGAAAACCCTCTGTGGCCTGTGCAGGCAGAAAACAGTGGATTGGTCATCTACGGATTCGGACGTGGTGCAACCGCCGTCGATTTGAATCGTGACAACAAACCCGATATTCTCGCTACCATCAATGGATCGGACCCGGCAATTTTTGCCAACAACATCAAAGTGGGCCGGACTCAACCTCTGCCAATTCCACTTTTTGGCGAGGATGGAAAACAGGCTGCCGGCGCGAGAGTGACTGTCGAGATTATTGGTTTCCCTACTCAGACTGCTGAATACTACGCTGGCGGAGGTTACTACAGTCAGTCGCCCAGAACTCTTTTCTTCGGGGCACCCGCCGGAGGCTCCCGAGTCGCAAAAGTGTCGATCCGTTGGTCCGACGGGACCAAATCATCCCGGACAATTCCTATTACCGACGAATCAAGCCCACAGGGTGAAAGTCCTAGTCCTCAGTGATCGAGACGATTCGAAGCCCTTCATTCGTTTGCTGAAGGCGCATGAGAGAAGATGCCGTTCCTCGAACTCTCCGGGATCCTTTCCTAACTTCGTAACCTGTTCTCGAAACGACTTCGTAGTTTCCATTGCCCAAGTCACGGATCGAAGGCTCACCTGACGACCAGTACTTTCGCTCCGGCCACTGACGAATGTAGTTGCGGCGATTGGTGATCAACGAATCACGGGATGGATTTCGGAGGTTGTAGTAACGTTCCACATTTGTCGCCATGAAATTCACACAGGCAGAAGGCTCATTTGATTCGCCTGCTGAGTTGAATGCCTTCACAAAGGCCTGAACGTCGGTGATTTGTGGGGACTGTGCCTCGGGAGCTGGCGTTTGTCCGGGCGTAGCAGTTTGAGGCCCACCGCTCGCCATCATCTCGGCCGCTTTATCACGAAATTTCTTTGCTTCCGATTTCATTCGGGAAGGCTGGGACGCACCTGGCTTCGTCTCATCCAGAGCCACGATCCGATATCCTTCAGGCGTCGATGTGATCACCATGTATCCGGAAACAGAACCCGACACTCCCCTACCCCCGTTTCGGACGGTGTAATTCACACGGTTTCGAACCTCATATACACCGCGCTCAGCACCAAGAATCTCCGGTTCTCCGATCAACACATAATTCCGCTGCGGGTATTTTGCGATGTAATTCGAGCGGTCACGTCGAATCTGAGAGTGCGTTTGATTACTTTTGCCAAAATAACTGGAAACAGGCTCGGCAAAATACGCCAACGAAGCTGCCGGATCGTTATTTTTCGAACTCTGCTGAAAATAGTAAAGGAATTCCGCGAGGTCATCAGGCAGGATGTACTTCCCATCAGCACCCCGTTTCAACTCTGCCGGGGCACTTGCTGTTGCAGGAGTATTACCCACCTGCGTTTCCGGAGCGGATGGTTGCATTTGAGCTGGGCTGTCCGGACGAAGTTCCTGCTCGGTGAAGAGCGGAAGGTTTGCCTGCTTACGTGCCTTAAAATCTTCCAAACGGATCGGATTCACCTCAACATTGCCTTCGGTCATCGGTGCATTCCGAGGAATCCGAAAAATCTTTTCGATTGAAGGATCAAGGGCAAGGCTGCCGGGCTCAAGACCTTTCACGTCCAGCTTTCTACCGGGAGGGAAAGGACTAAGAACAATCCCGGGATTTTCGGTCAGAATCGCCAGAGGATACTCATCTACCTGATCCTGCGCTTGCGTCAGGCCGCATTGAAGTGTCAGGGCGGCTGCTATCGCCCCGATAATCATTGTGTTCGTGTGTTTCATTTGAATGCCCCAAAAGTGAGTGGTTACCGAACGACCAAAAATACGAACGTTCGAGAGACAGACGCCTTACAATACGAGCCGATTCAAAGATTTCAAAGCTCAACGCGATCACGCCTCGTAACTTTGACTGAAATTTCAGAATTTCTCATCTAACTCAAATTGCTGCGAATAGTTCATCATAATGAATTCCTATTGAACATCTATTTCGACTCGATTTTCCTACCCGAAAGACACAGATTTATTTCGATTCCCTACTTTATGATCCCGCCAATTGATTCGGTTCGGCTTCTCGCCAGCCTTAACGCCTGTGTATTTTTGCTGATTTCCAGCACTTCCTGTGAACGAGCTGAAGAGGTGAACTCCTCAAAAGTAGATTTCGCCACCGAAGTTTACCCGGTTTTGCATGCCAGCTGTGTTGGCTGCCATCGGCCACCTTACAAGAACGACAGAGGACGCCCCAGGTATCCGGAAGCTCATTTGGTTCTTACCGAAAAGGAAGCAATCATCCGCGGAGCAGACTCGGGAGAAGTCATCGTTCCGGGCAAACCTGATGAGAGTGAGCTGCTTCTCACCATTCTACTCCCTTTGGACGATGACGATCACATGCCCCCCGTCGAAGACGAGGAATACCCCCAACTGACCAAAGAAGAAACGGAGACACTGTCCCGCTGGATCAAGGAAGGTTGCGACTTCGGCGACTGGGTGCACGACTCCCGTTACCCTACGATGGCTGAAAGTCACTAGGTCAGCAAATCCTTCACCACATGGCCGTGGACATCGGTCAGACGGTAGTCACGGCCCTGGAAGCGATAGATCAGTTTTTCGTGATCAAAACCCATTTGATGCAGGATGGTGGCTTGCAGGTCGTGGATGTGGACACCTTTCTCGGCGACATTGAATCCCAGTTCGTCAGTGGCTCCGTACTCATAGCCGCCCTTCATGCCACCGCCAGCCATCCACATGGTGAAGCAGTCGGGATAGTGATCGCGACCGAGAACTTTGCTCTTGGCGGTCCGGCCCTCACGGAACGGTGTCCGACCGAATTCGCCGCCCCAAACAATGAGTGTCTCATCGAAAAGGCCACGCTCTTTCAAGTCTTCGATTAGCGCTGCGACCGGTTTATCCATGGAAGCGCACTTCTTAGTCAGACCGGTGGTGATGCCGTTGGCTTCGCCAGTGCCATGGAAATCCCAACCCCAGTCGAACAGCTGCACAAAACGCACGCCGGATTCGACCAGGCGACGAGCCAGCAGGCAATTGTTGGCAAGGCTCGATTCTCCAGGCTTGGCACCGTAGGCTTCAAGAGTCTTCGGCTTTTCCTTGGAAATATCCATCAC
>JAHDCN010000122.1 GCA_020629815.1 Verrucomicrobiota bacterium | reverse complement strand
GCCCCGGCAAGAACGGGAAAATGTCTCAATTAACCCGCGGCGAAATCGCGCATGGTCGCTGTGATGATTGAGACGCTCACTGCACCTGCATCGGGCTTGCCGAGGGATTTTTCTCCCAAAGTTTTGGCACGCCCCATAGTGGCGATCATGTCTTCGCTGGCAGTTTTACCGGATTCCGCTCCTTCCGCAGCGGCAGCCAAAATTTCTGCAGCACCACCGGATGCTCCTTCGGCAGCCTCGGCTGCGGGTACCAGCGCATCGACCATCGTCTTGTCGCCGGGCTTCGCTCCACCGCGCTCCATCACGCCTTCGGCAGCCTCGCGCCAAAAGGTGGCACATTCAGCACCGCCAAGTGTATCAGATCCTTTGATGGCTTTGCCTCCGGCACGAAACAGAGTTCCGAAGACAGCTCCGGATGCTCCGCCCATACTGGACATCATTGCCATGCCCATTGTCATGAACACTTTTCCCGGGTTGGGGAAATCCTGGCCCTCGAGTTTTTCTTTCACAGCGTTCATGCCGCGCTCCATACCGATCCCGTGATCTCCGTCGCCCAGGGCGCGGTCTGCATCGGTGAGGATGGGTTCTGCTTTGATGATAGCGTCTGCAACGGCGATCATCATGTCGCGGGTTTCTTCTGCAGTGAGTGTTTCTTTAGCCATGATTCTTTGGAAAATGTTTTGGTATACGTTGGGGCGGCGAATCTAACAGGGTTTGGTCTCTGAGTAAACAGGGTTAGGTCGCCGACCTAACAGGGTTAAGTCCGGGATTTCAGCCGCCGTAGTGGCCTTCCATCTTGCTGTAGCAGACGGATTGGCAGGGCATGTCCCAAAGTGGTTTCAGTTCGTCATCGAGACGGGTAACGGAAAAGGAGATACCGGCCATTTCCTGACAGGTCACCATTGGGCCGACCATGACGTCGTAAATCTTGATGCCTTTTTCGTTGAAGTATTCCTTCGCTTTGCGCAGGCAAATCAGGCATTCCATCATTGTCGTCGCACCAAGTGAATTAACGAAGAATACGATTTCGTCGCCTTCTTTCAGAGCTTCGACTTCGTCGTCTTCATCGAAATCTTTGAGGATCAGATCGAGCATCTGTGGAGTCAGATCATCGGCGCTGGTCATCGGAATATCACCGACGCCGGGTTCACCGTGAATTCCCATTCCCAAACCGATCTTGTCTTCGTCGATATCGAAAGTGGGTTTGCCAGTTGCCGGAATCGATCCGGGAGCCATGGAGACACCAACGGAGCGGGTTTGTAAAACTGCTTTCTTTGCAGTTGCTTCGAGTTCATCGAGAGAGCCTGCTCCCTGGGAAGCAGCTCCGGCCAATTTCACAATCGGGACCAGACCGGCGATACCGCGGCGGTTCTTTTTCTCAGTCGGAGGAGCGGAACAAACGTCGTCCCAAATAAGAACGGTGCGGACTTCGATGTCTTCGTCGTCAGCCAGTTCGGCACCGATGTCGAAATTCATCACATCACCGGCGTAGTTTCCGTAGAGATACAAAACTCCTTTGCCTTTATCGACTGCTTCGGTGGCTTCGAAAACGATATCCGGCGGTGGAGCGGCGAAGATGTCTCCGCAGGCTGCGCCGTCTGCCAGGTTGCGTCCGACCAGTCCGTGGTAAATGGGCTCGTGACCGGCGCCACCGCCAACCAGCAGGGCAACTTTGCCATCGGGGATATCGTTCTTAATGATGGAACGGGTGCCTTCTGCGCGGCATTCTCCGTTGTAGGCTTCCACCAGCCCGTCCATTAGCTCATCGGCTACTTTCAACGGGTCGTTAATGAGTTTTTTCATCACGCTCATAATGTCGTCTTGTTTCGTTTGGAATGTTCTGTCACGCTAACGGATCGATGACAATCGCAAAATCAAAAATTGGTATTTTTGCGGGACAGAATTTGCCCAAAGCGATACACTCGCGAGCAATGAAATCGGTCTTCGCTATTTTAGCCCTCAGTTCAGCTTTTCTCGGTGTGGTGGAGGCGCAGCAAAAAACGCTGAAAGCGGACCTCGATCCTTTTATCAATTTGCGGCAAACCTACAAGCTGACACCGGATGATCTGCCGAAGCTGTTTGAGCAGGGCAGTTGGAACCGGAATCCGTATTTCAAGTATCTGACTCAGGACAAAAGCCGCGCGATTTTCCAGAACAAGAATTCACCCAATTTGAAGCTGGAACTCAGCATGCTGGGCGGAACGGTTCCGGTGGAAGAGTTGATCGTCGATTTCGATAAGAATGGTCAGTTCCTCGGGATCACGGTTTCCATTTTTAATCGCGGGGATGGTGGCACGATTGGAGCCGATGATTTTGAAAAACGAAAAATGGCGATGGGGCGTCACATTGGGGAACAGCTGCAAAGTCGTCCGACGGCCAAAAAGGCAATGCCGAGTCAGGGGTTGTTGACGGAGGGGTTTGTCTGGCTTTCGACCATAGGCAAGGCCGTGCTCGAGTGGAATGACGGTGCGCCGGGAAATACGGAGTTTTTGCGGATGCGTATCGCCCGTAGGCATGCCCAGGGGGCGTATGAAGCGGCAACACAGACGCGGGCGGCCGCCAGTGTGAAACTGTCTCAATTGCCAGCCAATGTGGCAAAGGATTCCAAGGGTAATGTTTTTGTCAGCGACATCCCAATGGTCGATCAGGGTTCCAAAGGCTATTGCGTGGTCGCTTCGGTGCAGCGTTTGTTTGAATACTACGGGATCGCCTGCGATATGCACCAGTTGGCTCAAATTGCCGGATCGGATCCGGAGGAGGGAACCAGCACGTTGAAAATTAATGCCTCGCTGGGTGCGATTGACCATCTTTTCAAAACTCGTTTCACCTGCATGGCAGTGAAGCACAAAAACGGTTTTGTGGAGCTGAAAGACAACAAGTATGTCGGCGACAAGATCGACAACGACAAGGTGGTCAAGATGGTTCGCAAAAGTGTCGACGAAGGAGTGCCGGTCCTGTGGTCACTTGAGCTGGGACTACACCCGGAAGAGCCGGATGTTTCCCCGCAGACATCAGGTGGTCACATGCGAATGATCATTGGTTACAATGACAGGGAGGATAAACTGATCTTCTCTGATTCCTGGGGCGCTGGACACGAGTTCAAAACCATGAATCTCGACTATGCGCTTGATGCGACACGTGGGCTGTTTTTACTGAAGCCGACGACTCGGTGAATTTCGGCGGATTTGTGATAACGTTTTCTACTACTCCTTGTGATGAATGTTAGTGAAAAGCACCTCAGCTTCGCCTGCCCCATGCAGTTCGAAGAAATGCCGTCTTCGGAGAATGGCCGTTTTTGCCACAAATGCAGCAAGGAGGTTTTCGATCTCACGGATTGCTCGTTAGATGATGTGATAGCTTTGCAGAAGAAACACGGATCGATCTGTGGTGCGGTCCGCAATACAGCTGTGATTGCGGCTGCGGCAGCTTCACTGGCCAGCTGCAAAACGACGGAGCCGGAAATTGTCGGGCCGGGAGAGGGGATCCCAACGGGAGTCGAGCCGACGATTATTGCGGGCGGAATGTGTCCGCCGGAGGAGCTGCAGAAAGCGGCCGAAAAGTCCCACTGATTCCAGCCACAGCTTGATTTCTTTCGGGCTTCGCTTCTGCTGAGGCATCGATCAAATGGACAAACAAGTGGTTCGGGAAATCAACATAGTCGAACCCGGGCTGAGCAATTTCACCGGTCATAGTGCCAGCTTTGTCAAAAGCCTGGTAGACCCCGCTGATCTTGCGGGGATCAATACGGTCGTCTGGTATCGGAAGGATGGTGAGATCACTTTCAACGCGAACGATCAGCGCATTTTTCACCCGGTTTTGTATAAGCCGCATCTGTTTCTATTCCTTCGGAAATGGCAGGCATCGAAAGAGCGAGTATTGTTCCTGCCCACCTGTGACCTGACCATGATGCAAACCATGGCACTCGGGTTTCGCAATGAAGTCCCGGCCGATTCAGTCTTTTGCTATGTGCATTGGTTTCGGAATAAATCCAGCCGACTGAAAAGACTGGCCAAAGTCGCGCGCAAACAACCGAACTTGAATATCGTTGTTCACAATCCGGGATTGATGGGGATTTTTCAGAACGCTGGTTTTACCAATATTCACCTGGTGAAATACCCGTACTGTTTTTCAACGGAGAAGTCGCCGGAGCCGTTTCGAAAGCTTCTGTTCAGTGGTGCGGCACGTTGGAATAAAGGCTTCCCTCAGGTTGTCGACTATGTGGAGCGTTTGTCCGGGGAAGGCGCATCGATTCCAGTGGTATTGCAGGCATCTGCGCCGGGTAGCAAGGGATACGACGACCTCACCGCGGCTGCGCTTGAAAAGCTGGATACCCTTGAATATCCGAAGCTGACTGTTTATCGCGAAACACTAACTCCAACAGAGTATCAGGACCTGTATTCCGGAGCTGTTTCGCTGCAGCTTTATGACCCGGATGACTTCCGCTATTCTGTCAGTGGGGTTGCTCTGGACTGTATCGAAAATCTTTGCCCCATCATTTGCACAGCTGGAACCTGGACAGCAGAGATCGTGACAGAGCGTAAATTGGGAGTCGTATTGGAGCATCGTGCCTCGTTGGATCAAGTGCATGCAGCGGTCGAGGAAATCATCAATTCTTTCGAAACGTTTCAGGAGAACCTCGTTGCCTGTCGCTCACAGTTTCAGGAGCAGTATGATCCCAAGCGGATTATCGACACGATTTGCGGGACCGTGATCGAGAACTGATTTCGTTTACAGCGGCAGGAAATCCTGTGCTACGGTTTCCGGAGATCATTCAATTCCTGCGTCATGTGCTGTTTTTCACTACCGGTCGAAAGTGTTTACGATACCCGGATTTTTTCCCGGTTCACTGCAAGTGGCTTTCAGTCGACGGTCTACGAAATGGGGCTGGAGACGAAACAGGATGTAGCGATGATCCTGCCGCTGCCAACCTTTCAACCAGTCGGTGAACACGCGCTGAGTTTTATCGATCTCAGTGGGTATCCCGATTTCTTTCGGGATCTGGATCGCTGCTTCCCCATTGCCAGGAAGAACTTCTCTTTCGGCGCTCCGGGCGCAAAGTCGGCTGATACAATGGTTAAGACGATCAAGGTCGAGCAGGTTGGATCGTTTGAGGCTTCTTTCGTTCCTACTGTGAATGATTTTTCGCGGCTCGATGAGCGTTTTCGCCTACCCGATGGAACTTGGGAAAAAATCGGTGCCTACCAGAAATATGGCTTTGCTGTTTTTAAGCTTCGCAAAGGCGCTAGCAAGGTTCACCCGATGGCCTTTCACTTTCGAAGTGCTCAGCCTGATACGTTGTTTTTCCCGACTGTGCATATTCACGACGGAGAGATTCATGGCGAGGCGAAGTATGACCACGCGCTGTATTTGCAGGGTTTCGGTCCGAGCAAAACGACGCAGCTGTCGTTGTCCGGCGATGTGAAAAAAGGTGCCGCCCGATGGCGCCGATCAGAGAACCCGCCGATGCGTCATATGCAGATCAACAAATGTCGGGGAATCGTTGAGCCAGCTGCGAATGCCTACAAAATGGAGATTCGCGGTGAGTTCCGCAATCGTGATGTTTGGGTGACGTAGGGGTGCTCTCCAGACCCTTCCTGCTACTCCGCTACCCCTTCATCAATCAGCAACTCGTCGATATACAAATCTTTGTTACTGGCTTGAAACTCCGCCTTCAGCCTGACTTTGAAATCACTGAGGTCAACGACGTGCCATTTCAGGAATTTCCAATTGCCGGTATTGCCGTCGTGTTCAATCCCAATTAACAGATGGTGGGCATTTTCGAGCACCTTGTTGGTCGTCGTTCTCGGAGTGAAGTAAAATGTCCGCAAGCTCGATTTCAGTGAGCCGGTTGCCACCAGCTTGGGATCAAGATAGGTGACCATGCCCGATTCGTTGTGGATCACCTTTAAATCGGGGTAGCCGCTGCGTTGCAAATTCCCTTCCGCTGTCCGGGGAAGTTCACAGCTTAGTTCCGGGATCGCATCGATTTCTTCGAGAAGTGCATCTTCGAAATACGAGCTCACCTCATTGATTCGCGACTCGGAACTGGTAGGGGAGTCATCCTGATTGAAGCGCTTGAGAATCTCTTTCATCGCAGTCCGAATTCCGGCCAGAATTTCGGCACCGGCTTTGGAGCTTGGGTCCACCGGATAGATCAATTTTCCAGTCGACGACTCAATCACTGTCGAAAACTTCACATCGGTAAAAGTACCTCCTCCATCGAGAACGGTGCCAATCAACCCATCCACGGTGGGCTGTTCCTGAATGATCAATTGTTCCGGCTGAGACCTTTCACAAGCGGATAAGGCAATCAGGGCAAGAAAGGGAAAAAGGTTTCTCATACGATGCTGACTCCTTGCAAAAATTCGTTCGCAGCCCGCTCTGCTTCCTGCTCGGTTCGTGCATGAACGCGTGCGAGAGATTCTCCATCGCCAATCTGTTCCCCCGTTTTCCGGATTTGGTCAAAGCCGACCGAGAAATCAATCTCATCGCTCGCTTTGGCCCGACCAGCGCCAAGAAGTAAACTGCTTCGACCGACGGTTTCGGCGTCAATTTTCCGGATCACCCCGGATCGATCTGAGCGGATTTCCTTGATGCAATTGGCCGGGTGGACCTCTCCAAATTGATCCAGCTGTTCCGGGTTGCCCCCTTGAGCAGCGACCAGTTTTTCCCAAACCGAAAAGGCAGTTCCGTCGTCGAGCCAGGTTTCCAATTGAGATCGATCCACATGGGCTATCTGCTCAGAAAGATCGAGCACCAGCTCCCGCAAATCCGCAGGACCTCCACCTCGCAGTGTCGCGATGGCCTCCACTACTTCCAAAGCATTGCCAACAGCATGTCCGAGAGGCTCGTCCATCGGATTCAAGCAGGCCTTGGTATCGACTCCCATTTCCCGCCCGACATCGCACATGGCATTGGCCAGGGATTCTGCGTCCTCTTTGGTTTTCATGAACGCACCTGCCCCGAATTTCACATCAAGGACCAGCGCATCAAGCGACTCGGCCAGCTTCTTTGACATGATCGATGCTACAATGAGCGGCTGACTCGGGACGGTTCCCGATACATCGCGAAGCGCATACAGTTTTTTGTCCGCCGGGCAAATGTCTGCCGTTTGGCCGATCATGACCACGCCGATTTCCTCCAGTTGGAGCATTGTCTCTTCCGTGGTGAGATTGACGGAAAATCCCGGAATCGATTCAAGTTTGTCCAGTGTTCCTCCGGTAATGCCGAGCCCCCGACCGGAAATCATCGGCACCCAGACATTGTCGCAGGCCAGCAATGGCGCCAAAACCAGGGAGACCTTGTCACCGATTCCACCAGTGGAGTGTTTGTCCACGATGCGAGGGGCGGATTCTGGAAAACTCAGCACCTCGCCTGATTCCATCATCGCCCGGGTCAGGGAAGCCGTTTCCACTGGAGACATTCCCTGAAAAAATATTGCCATGGCCATGGCAGACATCTGGTAGTCCGGAACCTCTCCGGATGTGTATCCGGCGATTAACTGACGGATTTCTGCGTCTTCCAGAATTCCGCCTTCCCGTTTCTTCTCGATAAGACTGGGGACATGCATGCCGCAGGTATTCTCCGCAAAATACCAGATCTGACGAGCCCAAAAATAAAAAGAGTCTGCCCCACGGTGTGAGGCAGACTCTTCAATAAAGGATTGGATTGCTGATTAGCCAAGCTCTTTCAGCTTCGCTTTGATCGCATCGAAATCAGGGAGATCTCCCGGGCTGTCGTTACTTTCGGCGTATTGAATCACACCTTCGCTGTCGATGATGAATGCAGAACGCTTGGGAACGCCACCCATGGTCAGGTTCTTATCAGGAAGAAAAGAGTCGTAGGCTACGTCGTAAGCCTTGGCAGCTTCGTGCTCGTAATCGCTGAGGAGAGTGAGACCGATGCCTTCTTTCTCTGCCCAGGCTGCCTGAGCAAAGGGATTGTCGCCGCTGATACCGAGAACGGTTGCATTCATTCCTTCGTAATCCGCCAGCTCGCTGGTAACGGAGCAGAATTCGTCAGTGCAGACGCCCGTGAACGCCATAGGAACGAAAAGAAGGAGAATATTGCCGCTGCCGATCTTCTCACTGAGAGTGATCAGCTCTGGTCCATTTTCGCCAAGAGTCGTAAGAGTAAAATCCGGTGCTTTAGTGCCAACTGATAGTGCCATGCAACAGGGATAGGGGAATTTGGGTTGCGGTCAAGGTGAATTGAAG
>JAHDCN010000121.1 GCA_020629815.1 Verrucomicrobiota bacterium | reverse complement strand
TTTTCCAGATCACCCAACCGGATCAGTGCGTTGAGCTTGCCTTTTACCGCATCAATTTTGTCCTGCGCCGCCCAGGCCTTTTCTGCAATGCGCTCGAAAAGACCCAGCGCAGTTTTGTGACCAAACTCGCTCTCTTCACGTAACAGGGCATTCCCGTAGGCGACTCCCCATTGCCCGGTGCGGGAACGCGGGCGATGCAGGTCGCCGAAGGTCTCGTTCCATCGCTCTTTTAACAGCGCCGAAGGAGCCGTTTCGCGGCGGTTGAAAAGGTCCTCCTCCCCCGGGGCAAATCCGTAATCGATGTAATTCACCAGAGCCATATCGAGCGTTTGCTTCGCGGTGGAAGTTCCCCGACGGACTGTGAAATTTACGATTTTGTCGGTGGCGGCATCGACTTCGCATTGAACAAACCGACCGTCTCGCAGGTGGATGACATCGAGGGCAAAGATTGGCGTGCTTGTCAGCGCGAATAGTAAGGCCAGGACCGATGCGAGTCGGGTGGGCTTCACGGATGCGTGGGGACACACATCCCTACCTCTCGCAACGAAACGATCCGTGAACATCCGCGTCCATTCGCGAAGATCCGCGTTCCTCAAACTACTCTGCCCATTGTCATCCTGAGCGAGCTTGCGAGTCGAAGGATCTCTCGATTGCCAAGCACAAGCCAAACAGCCAAAGAGAGAAGCCAAACGAGATGGTGCTATAAAAGCCTGCTCGAACGCCTCCTGGGTTTCGAGAGATTCCTCGGCTCGTGCCTCGCTCGGAATGACATTGCAGGACGTAGATTTTGCGAGTCGGCGGATAGGCTTCGCGGATGCGTGGGGACACACATCCCTACCTCTTGCAACGAAGCGATCCGTGAACATCCGCGTCCATTCGCGAAGATCCGCGTTCCTCAAACTACTCTGCCCATTGTCATCCTGAGCGAGCTTGCGAGTCGAAGGATCTCTCGATTGCCAAGCACAAGCCAAACAGCCAAAGAGAGAAGCCAAACGAGATGGTGCTATAAAAGCCTGCTCGAACGCCTCCTGGGTTTCGAGAGATTCCTCGGCTCGTGCCTCGCTCGGAATGACATTGCTATGAAGAAAACCCCTCCTCATAACTCCTCCCCTCTCTCCTCACTACTCTCCCCCTCTTCCACAGGATCAGCTGGCACGACCTTCTCGAGACGCGAAATTTTCTGACCGATCTCGTTCGCTTCATCGAAACGCTTCAACTCTTCACGGGAAGCAAATTCCCGATACGTTTCCAGCGCCTGTTTCTGCAATTTCAATTCCTCCAACGACTCCCCACGCGCTAAGTAGGCTTTGGCATTCAGATCGCTGAACTTGCCGTAGGCCACATACACACGCTCAAAGTAAACGATCGCTTTTTTGTGTTCGCCATCTCCAGCCAGAGACTCACCCAGCTCATACAGAGTCAGCGCCTTTTGCGAGGCGGAAATAAACTCATTCTCCAGAATCGATTCCAGCGTCTGACGGGCTTCGGCATTTTTTCCGATCTTCTTCTGCAGCTGCGCTTTGGCCACTAGCACCTCACCCAGACGGGCGGAAGCCCCGGCTTCTTTCTCAAATTTTTCGTAATACTTAATCGCCTCATCCGGCTCGTTTTGCTCTTCAGCAATCTTCGCCAGACCGGCGTAAATTCTGTCCTTCTGAATTGCCCGCGGATGCCACTTGCGAATATTGGTAAACATCTCCTTTGCGGTGAGAATGTTGCCTGCATCGAGCAGCGCGTCGGCGCACTCCACGGTCAAAAGAGGGTTTTGTGATTTCGGATCCACCCACTTGGAGGCAGCCATCATTTCTGCGCGCCCTACCTCCGGACTCGTCCTCGCCAACAATTGGGACTTCGACCAGGCCGCGCGGAGGGCCAGGTTATTTTCACCATCCACATCGGCCTTGGACTTGGTTTTCTCCAACTCCGCCAGCAGTTCTTCCCGGCCTTCGGCTCCGCCGTTTTTGTATACTTTCGGCAGAGCGGAAAACAAATCCGCCACTCCATACATCTCCGGATTGTTGCCGTGCTCGCCAATCGTTTTCCAGTACATTTGGCGGGCCTTGTCAGGCTCATCCGCATTCAGATAGGTCCAGCCCACATGGTAAACCGCTTCCGGCATGCGATTGGAATCCGGATACTCCGCCGTGAACTTTTCATAATGAGTCCGCATCGTGTCGTATTCCTCCAGCAGCTTGTAGGCCTTGCCTTTTTTAAACCAGGCTTCTTCAAAAAAGCGCTTTGCCTCAGGCCGCACCCGATCGTAGGCGGCAAATCCTTCTTCCATATCGCCGTCGCCGAGATAGGCATCACCCAGCAAAAGGTTGGCCTCATCACAAAGCATGTCGCCCTCGTAGTGCTCGACAAAACCTTCCAGCAAAGCGATCGAGTCTTCGTATTCAGCGAGGGAAAAAGTGTTCACCGCGATGCGAAAAATGGCCTCCTTTTTGTAGCGTGGATTTTCCCAGCGCTCCAGGTAGCCGTCCATGTGGTCACGGGACTCGGCGTAGTCCTTGTTAAACGCCATTGCCTGGCCACTCCAATAGTCGGCATCATCCAGCAAATCCGCCTTCGGGTAGTTGCGCTTCAGTTGATCAAACTGAAACAGGGCACCTTCATTGTCATCCTGCTGCAAATACATGAAGCCCTGCATGAACATCGACTTCGGAGCGAAGCTGCTTTCCGAAAATTTTTCGACCACTCTGCCATATGCCAGCTGGGCTTCGCCAAAATCGTTCTGCTTGCGGTAGGCTTCCGCTTTCAAAAAAAGAACCGTCGCCAGGTTTGTCGCCTCCGCACCGAAGACTTCCTCGTAGCGCTCCGCTGTTGCCACTGCCTTGGGCCAGCGTTCAATTTCCATCCAGCATTGCAGCTGAGCAAGAGTAGCGCTTTCCACCACCGGATCGGGATCCATGGTCTCGAGCATATCCTCCATGATCAGCGCGGCCTCACGATAACGCCCTAAGCCCTGAAAGGCTGTCGCCAAACGCAAACGCAAGGCCGAGTCGAAGTTTTCGATCTGCTGAAAACTCTCCAGCTCGCGCTCGACTCGACGCTGAATCGCATTCAACTGAAACACTATGCTCTGCGTGTTCGGCCGCTGCTTCAGCGTCGCGATCCGGTCTTCGATCATCTGCAGCTTGCCGTTCTGGTGCTCCAGCAATTTCTCCCGCGTCCAGATTCTCTGCAGGCAGGCAATCGCGTTGTACCAATCTTTCTCCTCCAGAAATTTCGAGCCCAACTGCAGCGCCAGCGTCTGGAAACTGATCATCTGCGTCATGTTTTTCAGATGCGGGAACTCATTGCGAATTAGCTCGAGAGCCTTGTCATTCTGACCAGCCGTGAGCCGGGCATACAACTGCAGAATCACCGCCCGCGATGCAGCCTCCGGAGCTTTCTCGCGAAACTTGGGAATTTGCTCCTCCAGAAAATCAGCCGCCTCGGCCGGGAAATCCTGCTGAATGTAGAGCGTAGCAAACATCAACAGCGCCTCATAGCGCTTGAATGCATTGTGGTTTTCGTTGCTCCAGTAGGCACCGAATGCGTGTTGCGCCTCGACCAGCTCCTGCTGCGTCATTAAGCAAATCGCTTTCCAGAAAGTCAGCTCATCCCGAAGGTGAAACTCAATTTTCGAATGAGCGAGCGATTTGTCGATCCACTCCAGAGCTTCATCGAATTTTCGATTGCCGACCTTGGAAATGGCAACAAACGGCGTGTGAATGCGCACCGCTTCTTTGGCTTCTTCTGCTTCCGCATAGTCCCTAATGAATTTTTCCAGCGCCTCTTCCGCCGTGGGAAAATCGTTGGCAAAAAAAGCTTTCCGTCCGCGCTCCAGAAGCTCCTGTGGGCCCTCGGCTTCCAGATCGGGAGCAGAAGGTGCCTCATCCTGTCCGAAAGACACGACAATACCGCAACCGCACAACAGGAGTGCGCTCAACAACCCGGTCAGCCGACCAGGGCGCCTGAAGAGGGAAGACATACAAGTTTGTGTTTCGGGTTCGAATCCTCATCAGAGAACTCGTCTTTGATGACACACTCAATGACGGTGCTGTGTCAATCCTGAAACGAAGCGAAAAATGTGCCGAGCCACCTCTGAGATTAACTTTTTCCTTGTTGAAACAGTGTTCCTCGGGCTTGGTGACCCAACCCTGTTACCTCCACGACCTAACCCTGTTGGGTCGCTGACCTAACCCTGTTATGTCCGTGCGCAACGAGATGATCCGGGCCTCTGCCGGCTCGGGAAAAACCTGGCAACTGACCAATCGATACATCGGCCTTATGGGGCTGCAATTGAAGTCAGGCCTCGAGGTCACGCCGGAGCGGATCATCGCTCTTACATTCACCCGCAAGGCAGCGGGAGAGTTTTTCGAGGAGATTCTCAAGAAGCTGGCACTCGCGGCACTGGACCCGAAAGAACGAGCCAGTCTCGCTGCCGACGAAACCGATCCTCTTTCGGCTGTACTCGCAGAGCTTTCTGCGGATGACTATCGACAGTTGTTGCGAAAATTTATCGACAGGATGCCGCAGCTTTTCCTCGGTACGCTGGACAGTTTTTTCGCTCAGGTGTTGCGCACATTCGCACCGGAATACGGGCTCACCGGTGACTTCGAAGTAATTGATGAGCATCTTCGCTCCAACGCGCAGGAGCAGGTCTGCCGCTACGTTTTTGAAAGGCAGGGAAACAGCGAGGAGCAAAAGGAATTTCTCGAAGCTTTCCGCATGGCGACTTTTGGCCGCGAGGAGTCGAAAGTGCGACGCGAGCTGGACCGCTTTCTCGGCGATCTTCACTCACTTCTCCTGCGCGCGCCGGATAAATCTCAGTGGGGAGACATCGGCACAATTTGGCAAACGCCTCATTCGTTTCCCTGGCATGGCGAAAAGGAATCACCAAATCTGGACTGCCTGTTTGATGATCTTTTCGAGCACATCGAGTCAGCCAATACAGAAAAACCACTGTCACCCTCGGCGTGGAAATACTGGAACGAATTCCGCGAGGAAACACTAAGCTACACGCCCGGCCTTCCGCTACCGAATCGAATCGACTTTATGTTGGAAAGGCTGCTGGCACGCCAGATCTGGTCCGACTTGCTCGACGGTGTGGAGACGGGAATCAAGCTTAACCGCAAGCTTCATCACATCAATCGCGAAGGCGGACGCGCCCTCCGGGAAATCGTCACCTACATCGTGCGTTGCGAAATTTTAGCCAAGCTGCGGCGAACCCAGGGAATCTGGAAATTGTTGAACCGGTTCGAGATGATCTACGCCGACCGCGTTCGACGACAGGGGAAATTGACGTTTCAAGATATCGAGCTCCTGCTCTCGGGAACTACCTTTCAGCAATCCCCTACTCTGACTCAGGAAGACAACACAGTCGATCAATTGCGAATCGATTACCGACTCGATGCTTGTTTCGACCACTGGATGATTGATGAGTTTCAAGACACCAGCTACCCGCAATGGAAAGCCATCGTCAATCTGATCGACGAAGTGGTTCAGGACACTTCAGACCAACGCTCATTCTTTCAAGTTGGCGACACCAAGCAGGCGATCTATGCCTGGCGCGGTGGCGACACAAGGTTGTTTGACGATATTTCCGACCACTACAATGCGCATGAAAAGCGGATTTTCCCGCGTGCCTTGAACGTCTCCTGGCGGTCCGGAGAAGCGGTGATCGATATGGTGAATCGGGTGTTTGGAGACCCGGGATATCTTGAGGAAATTGAGCTGCCTGCGCCAACTCGTGAGCGCTGGAAATGGGAGGACCATCAGGTGGCGCCGCCCAACAAAGAGACTCCGGGATACTGCGCGCTGATGCAACCGCTGGAGGATGCTCCGCCGAAAGCGGAAGGCCGGTTTCAGCTGGTAGTAGCGATGCTGGAGGAAATTCAGCCCGTCGAGAGGGGCATCAACTGCGCTATTTTGGTCCAGACGAACCGGCTCGGAAACGATCTGGTCAATTACATCCGCGCCCACTGCGACGTGCCGGTAATGAGCGAGTCTGAAGTTTCCATTGCTACGGATAACGCGATCAACCGCGCAGTGATCAGTTACCTCAAGTGCGTGGCTCATCCAGGTGATCGCTTTTCGTGGCAGCACCTGCAGATGACTCCGTATCGGTCCCGAATTGAGAAAGAGGAGCTGTCACCCGGCAAACTCTCCCGGGAAGGGACGTTGGCAATTTTTGATCATGGCTTCGAGCATGCAGTGCGAAATTTTCTGCAGCAAATTCAGGATGCGCTCGGCGAACCTCTCGACGCCTTTAATCAGGGACGCGCGGAGGCACTCGCTCTGGCTGCCCGGGTTTTCGACGAGCGCGGCAGCCGCGATATCGACGACTTCCTGAGCTACGCTCGCGAGCACAAAGTTCGCGAACCGAATGCCAGCTGTGCCGTTCAGGTGATGACGATTCACAAGTCGAAGGGACTCACTTTCGATATGGTGATTCTCCCCGATCTGGAAGGCAAGAAATTGACCAACCTGAGAAATGAAATTGGACAGTCGGAAAATCAGGAACGCGACGTGGAGTGGGTTCTCGATATGCCGATTCGCAAGCTGGCTGAGGCAGACCCTGCGCTGAGTGTAAATCTCCTGCGTCGCCAGGACGAAGCAGCCTACGAGAATCTTTGTAAACTGTATGTTGGCCTGACCCGAGCGCGCTATGCGAACTACGTGATCCTTGAGCGCCCGCCAAGAAGGCAGAGTTCCTGGAATATGCCCGCCTTTCTGCGACTGGCGCTTTGCCGCGCCGATGAGCCGGACGCTACCCGGTTTGGTGATCTCGAAGCTGAGCTGTTATTCGAAAGCAAAACCGGCACGACATCCGACCCGTTCTGGTATCAGAATCCCGGAGGCAAAAAAGATGAGGCCGGACCCGAGCAAGAATCGGAGTCCGCGCCTGTTGCTCCCGTGTCTCAGGACAAGGCGTGCCCGAGAGTGCGCAGGAGAACTCCGAGCGGTTCAGAAAAGTTCACTGTGACCGGGACTCAAATTTTTTCCCGAAAGGGGAAAGCAGCGCGGGAATTCGGCACTCTGGTTCACGAATTGTTTGAGCAGATTTTGTGGATTGATTCCCCGAATGCCTTTGCAGAATTGGAGAGCAAATGGCGGATGCTGAGCAACTACAGCGACTCCACCAAAGAGCTGGCGATCAATGAAGTCCGCGAATGTATGGAAGCACCCGAGATCGTGGCAGCGCTTACCCGTCCGTCCCCTTCTGCGGAATGCTGGCGCGAACAACGTTTCGAGATTCTTCTCGATGGCGAGTGGCTTTCCGGAACTTTCGATCGTGTAGTGATCAATGGCAAGCAGGCGGAAATTCTCGATTTCAAAACAGACCGGGTAGGTAGCGACGATGACCTTCCGGAAACCATCGAGAAATACCGTCCACAGTTGGAGACCTATCGCGAGGTGCTCTCACGAATGGTGAAGATCCCTCCGGAAAACATCAAAACATCCATGCTGTTCACCCGGCTGAGAAAAGTCGTGGAAGTAACCATGTCACAGTCGTGACGTTTACAAAAATACCGATTGGTGAAGAGTTCTTTCAGGAAAATGAATCGGTTTGAAAAACGTGCGTCTAATCGTTACCTATATAGCAAGTGAGCAAGAAACCCGTCAGACCTTCCAGCTTTCTGGATTCCTCGTACCACGTAGTGGACACGGGAGCTCGTTCGCGACGGGAAAAATCTCACACGTTTTTTCTTCCCTTCATCATTGGAATTCTTGCCATGGCGATGGTGGTGTTTTTTCTGGGCTCCCGGGACAGCGAAACAACGCCGGAAGAGAACCTCTCAGTTTCTGAAGTAGCGGAGGTAGTTTCGGAGCCGGATCCGGTCATTCCCCCGCTGCCACCGATGCCTGATTTATCCGTCGAGCGAATTGACGAAATCGTCGATGCCAATGCCGACGCTTTCACGTCCTGGATGACGGTTTCCGACCTCGATGCCTACATTAAAATTCTCAACTCCGGCCACTCGAAAAGTTTCTGGGATCGGGGCCATTGGATCATCGCGGTCGAGGGGCGTTGGCACGAAGGAGACATGCAATTTCGTATCGCGTATGAAGCGATGGCCAGCAAAAACGTTCAATGGCGCTACAAGATCAATCAAAGCCAGAACGAGTTCGCGCGCAGTATTGACCTGCTCAATCGACAGGGATTTCGCCTGGTTCATTCGCAGTCGTTTGAGCGTCCGGATCGAACCAAGCGGTTTCAGGGGGTTTGGCAAAAATATAGTGA
>JAHDCN010000120.1 GCA_020629815.1 Verrucomicrobiota bacterium | reverse complement strand
TCAGAGAAGGCCCTCGATAGACAAGACCTGTATATACCTGCACGAGAGCCGCGCCCGCATCGAGCTTTTGCTGGCCATCTTCCTTCGACATCACACCACCGGACGCAATGATGGGGATTTGCGCATCCATTTCGGAACGCAACCATTGCAATACCCGGGTCGAATGTTCGGTCAAAGGCTTGCCGCTCAGTCCGCCAGCCTCATCGGCGAGTTCATGACCCGACACAGCAGCCCGCTCAATCGTTGTATTTGTGGTGATAACGCCATCGATGCTTTCCTCGGAAAACACCTGCCCTAGCGAGCGCACCGAATCCTCATCTAGGTCAGGAGCGATTTTGATTACGATGGGCACGCGTTTGCCCTCATGGGACGCCAGCAACTCCTCACGGGTTTCCTGAAGAGACCGGATCAAATCCCGACAAAACTGTTCGTTCTGTAAATCGCGAAGTCCTTTGGTGTTGGGAGAGGACAGATTTGCTGTCACATAGTCGGCTTCCCCATAGACGCCGCGGAAACAGGTAACATAATCGTCCAGTGCCTGCTCATTTGGCGTCATAAAGTTTTTGCCGATATTGATTCCAAGAACGCCTGTGAAGTTTCTACGGGATTGCTTCACATTGCGAATCAGTCCATCAACACCCGGATTGTTAAAGCCCATGCGGTTAATGATCGCTTCATGCTGTTTCAGACGAAACAGCCTTGGCTTCGGGTTCCCGGGCTGGGGCAGGGGAGTGACCGTGCCAATCTCCACATGGCCGAATCCGATGTTGCCAAAGGCTTCGACGGCGAATCCAGCCTTATCCAGTCCCGCAGCAAGACCAACCTTATTGGGGAAGGAGAGCCCCATGATTTCAGTCGACTCAACAGGGTTAGGTCGGTGACCATACCCTGTTAGGTGGGATAAAAGCCCAACTCGATTCGCTGAATCCATCAACTCGAGCGTGAGATAGTGAGCCTTTTCGGCATCGAGAGCAAACAGGAGCGGCCGGGCGATTGAATATAAATCCATTGGTTTTCACGAAGGGATACGCCGGAATTAGGAGGGTAGCAACTCGCCGTAGAGGGAAAGTTTTTGCTGTTTTTTACAAAGAACCTCCGAAAAACCGAGAATTTCGGCTCATTTTCATTCTAGTAAAAATAAAAATTAAAGAAATTTTAAATTTTATGTTGCTCTTATAAAAAATTTAGGTTTTATTAATATCGTATAAATAAAAACTGTAAATACTATGAAGTATCTCAACAAAGCCAAACGAGCTGGTCGCCTTGCGACTGCTGCTGCCCTGGCAGGACTCTCAACTACAGGATTTTCTGGAGAGTTCTTCACAGGACCAGTAACCGCTGCCGAAGCTTGTTTGTTTCCGTGCGAGATGCCACACCCTCTGACAATCTCCGGCCGGTTCGGTGAAGATTATGCGGAAGGTCAGGCAGACTTGCTAATCCCACTGGGAGGTGTCAGCGACAGCGGTTTTGCCCCTTACGCTCACCTCGCCTACAATCAGAACGATTACGGCGATAAAACTTTGGCTGCCGGCCTTGGTCTTCGTCATATCAATTATGATCTGAACTCCGTACTTGGTTTTAACGTTCACGGTATCTTCCATGAAGACCGGAATGGAAACCGCTACGATCAACTGGGTCTTGGATTCGACATTTTCCACGGTAGTGGAATCGACATCCATGGTAATTACGCGTTTAACCTCTCTGATGAGCGTCGTCACACATTCCGTACGACATCGCAGCAGCAGGTTGCGACTGATTTCGACCGGGTTACCGGTCACACTGAGATTCACGAAGATCCTTACGCTATTGAGAATCGCATCGAGCAATACTGTGCGACTTTCAATGACATTGAAGAAGTGAGTCGTGTGACAACCTACGATATTTCCCGTTTCTTCCAGCAGTACAGTCAGGCTCGTGAAGGTGGTGATATCTCCGCCTATTTCCCGATTGCTGCGCTGAAGCGACCTAGCTTTGTGCCAGGTGGTAAAGGTGGTAAGCAAATGATCCCTGTTGATAGTGGATGCAACATTCCTATGCTTAAGGGTTCTGTAGGTGGTTATCACTACGATGGTTACGACGGTGGATTCACCGGTTGGAAAGCTGGTCTTCACGCATTCCTTGCACCTGGTCTTACTGTTGGTGTGGAATACTACGACGATCAAGAGCTCTACGGAGAAAACTGGTTGGGAACGGTTGCTGTTTCTGTTCCTGTTCAGCACATCTTCAACCCTCGCGAGTTTGCGCGGAACCTTTTCAAGGCTCCTACTCACTGTGCAACAAACGATTACCTGGCTTCCCGTCTGTATGCTGGATCGCCTAAGATGATCCGTCCGTTGATTGATACTTCAGCTCCGGTTGAAGATCTGAGTCAGCAGACCATCACTAAGACGAATGTTCAGGACACGGTTACTGGAACACGTCGCGATCTTGTTAGCGAGAAAACCGAGATTCTGAAAGACGATCTTGTATTTGTTAACAATGGCGCTGCTGTTGGAAACGGAATCGCTGCTGGTCACGCTAGCGGAGACGGCACAGCCGAGAATCCGTTCGACACTATTCAGGCTGCTACTGAAAGCGTTGATAATCAGGCAGATAAGACTGCAATGGTCTACGTGCAAAACAGTGGTTCTGCTTACAGCGAAATCGTTAACGTCGGAAGCGGCACCACAGCTGCAGCAAACACCAGCATGATCGAAAGCATCGGCTACATCACCAGTGCCAAAGGCATTGATGGCAAAGGCGGACTCGTTTTCGGTGGAAACACTGCTGAAGTTGAGGTCGACGGTGGATTCAATTTCCTGAATGCCTACCCTGGTCCTTACACACTGCAATCAGCTATGGTTAGCGGTTTCACCATCAATGGAAACGGAAACACCGTTCCTCCGGCAGCAGCTGGTGGTGGTTACCCATTCGCTCCTCCTTCACCATTCGTTCCTTATCCTGATGGTGCTGGGATCTTCAGCGGAAACGTTTCTGAGCTGATTGTTGAGTGCAACACGATCGACGGCACACCTGGTTCCGGTATCGTATACAACAACTGGAACGGTCAGACTGACGGTAACCTGGTTATCCGTGACAACGTGATCACCGGTGCTGGTGTAGCAAACGGTTACGATGCGATCTCCATCCAGACTTCAGAAGCTGGAACACTGGTTGATGCAACGATCGTGAACAACACAATCGACACAACTGGTCTCGACGGAATCTTCATCCAGTCTCTGAACGGGTCTTCGTTTGCGAGCTCCAGCGGCAACTTTGCTGGAAACTCTATCGCGAATGTTCCAGGTGATGGCATCTCCTTCTATGCAGACGGTGGATCTACTATCCTCGTTCAGCCGACCGGATTCGGAACCAATACCTACAGCGGAATCGGTGGTTCTAATACCAGCCAGACTCCTACCGGTGGTTCCACTATCACAGTCAGCCCGTAATCACCCGGCCTGACTGGGTAAAACGAAATTTACCCTTCAACTCGGACCTCCAGTCGCGGAAGCGGCTGGAGGTTTTTTCGTATTTATTAATAATTTCCATAATTAAACGTTGCGTATCGCTGTATTGTAATGGAAATTATAATTATTATGAATATTAAGCGGTTCATTGTGTTCTCATTGTTGGGAGCGATGTTGGGAAGTTCTCCTGTGGGGGCTGGGGAATTTCGGATGCACTCCGGTGCGGATGCCTGTCTGTTTCCCTGTGAAACACCTTATCCTTTGACGGTTACAGGACGTTTTGGCGAGTCCTACCTCGAAGGACAGGTGGATCTGATGATTCCTCTCGGGGGAGTGAGTTCCAGTGGAGTGGCACCTTTTTCTCTGCTTTCCTACAATCGGAATGACTACGGAGCAGAAACTCTGAGTCTTGGACTGGGTGCCCGCTGGATCAATTATGACCTCAATTCCGTGCTCGGCTTCCGAATCCACGGAGATTTACACGAAACCGCAGCGGGGAACCAGTATTCTCAGCTTGGTCTGGGATTCGACCTGTTCCACGGCAGTGGTTTTGATATTCACGCCAACTACAATTTTGCCTTGGATAGCGGTACTCGTCGCAGCTATCGGACAAGTTCACAGTCTAGCTCAACCTCTGAGTTCGACCGGGTAACCGGACAGCGCACGGATGTTTACGATCCGTATGCGCAAGGTCATCAAATTTTGCAGGACTGTTTGCACTACGATTCGATCGATACGGTGAATCAAACCACAACCACAAACATCTCTCGTTTCTTTCAGGAGTTTGAGCGTGGTCGTGAGGGTGGTGACATCCGCATGGTATTTGACGTCGCCAAACATACTCCGCGTATCTTCGCTGGAAAAGGCGGCAAGCAAATCGTTCCGCAGGACAATTGCCACGTACCTAAGCTTCGCGGAATGGTTGGTGGTTACTACTACGACAGCCACTACGGAGACAGCTTTGCCGGTGTAATGGCTGGGATGAACGCCCACCTGGCACCGGGCCTGACAGTTGGTGTGGAATACTACGCCGATGAAGAACTCTACGGCGAGAACTGGCTGGGAACGGTTGGGGTATCTGTTCCAGTTCAGCACATTTTCAATCCTCGTGAGTTTGGTCGCAATCTTTTCAAGAGCCCGACTGACTGTAGCTCGAATGACTACCTTGCTTCACGCATGTATGCCGGAGCCCCCCGTCTGACACGTCCTATCCTGGAGCAATCCGGCCCGATCGAAGACGTAAGTCAGCAGATTGTGGACGTCACAGTTTCCGAACAGGTGGTCGGATCCCGCGAGGTGTTGACCTCTACGGAAACCGCAGTAATTCAGGACGATGTGGTGTTCGTAAACAACGGTGCTGCGGTTGGCAACGGCATTGCTGGTCAGACTGGCCTGGGAATTGGTGACGGAACCGCAGAGAATCCCGGTTTCACCATTCAGGAAGGAGCTAATCTGGTAGCATCTGAGCTTGGCGGAAGCGGAACGGTTTACGTTCAGGAGAGTGGGAACGTCTATGCAGAGACTGTGGAAGTGGGAACACTTTCCAACGGATCCAATCCAAATGCCAACGCGTCTACCGTTTCAGAGATTCACTTTACCTCGAGCTTTAAAGGAATCGAAGGCAAAGAAGGCCGGGTATTTGGAGGAGATACCGAGCGGGTTCAGGTGGAAGGTGGTTTCGATCTGCGTAACGACCTTGGCAATGAGGTATTGAATACAGCGAGCGTGACTGGATTCCATGTGACCGGGGGCATCGCGAATGCACCTCCGGGAGGATTCTCCAACTACGGAATTCTGAGTGGTAACGTAGCTAATTTTACCGCGAACTGTAATATTGTAGAGTCCGCAACGAGAGGAATCGTTTACAACAACTGGACCGGTTCAGCCGGCACCGTGGATATTTTCGATAACATCGTTGATAACACTTTCCGCGAGTCGATTCGAATTGAATCGCAAGGCATTGGTACTGAAATTCAAGCCGCTGTATACGACAATGCGGTTAGTAACAACGGAGTGTTTGGCATCATTTTCGATACTATGGACGGAGCTTCGGTGGTCGATGGTATTGTGAATAACAACATCATTGAGAACACCGGGAAGATCGGTCTTTACTTCCTTACTCGTGATGGAAACTCCAGCATGTCTTTCAATGAGGTGAACGGCAACCAGTTCATCAATCAGGGAGGCGATGGCGTGTATATGCTGACTTTTGGGGACTCCTCCCTACAAGTGGCCGAGTTCTCCGGAAATACCTTTGATAATATTCTGGAATCCGGCTTCGAAATTCAGCGCGACAATACGGCGACTGTTGAGGTGAGTAATATCACTGACAACACTTTTACGAATATTACTGATGCTGCATTTTCGGCTGTCTATTACGGCACTGCTGGTGGCAACACAACGCTGACCAATATTTCCAACAACACTTTCGATACCGTTGGAAATGGAATTCAGATTTGGAATGAGGCTGACGGTCAGAATGTGGTAGTCGCTGATGTTACTGGAAACACTGTCGACAACTTGACGGTATTTCTCGACCCCAGCACCTTGGCAACATCCAGCGGTCCTGACACCTTCTATGGAAATGCCTTCGGTCTATTCGCAGGTGCCGGTATCTCTGGCTCAGGATCGAGCAGCATTACGGCAACTAACGTGAGTGACAACACATTCGGTAGTGCAGCTCCTTTGGTAAGAGGAACATCCGGATCAGCTTCTGCGAATCACGGGTTCCGCATTATTGAAGATGGAGTGACCTCGGCAATCACGTTGTCCGGAAATGGAAACACCGTCACGTTTGACGCAGCTCCCGGAGTAGACACTGGTGCTACGACTCTTAGCACTGGTTCCGTTTCTGGCAGCTTTGAGGCTAACGGAACAACCACGACATTCGCAACCGATCCGTATCGCCAAAACTAACAGAGAAATTTACTTAAAAATTATTGAAATTATAATTATTTAAGATATATTAATTTGGATCTTTTGCCCAAGAGATCCCCGAAACGAACGAACACATATTAGTGTGTATAAGTTGCCCCTGATTCGAAAGGATCAGGGGTAATTTTTTTGTTCAAATCGACCGGAATACCCGTACATTGGCCAATGAAGCGAATCGTTGTTGGTGCGGCTGCTCTGAATCAGATCCCTCTCGACTGGGATGGCAATGCGTCCCGGGCTGTAGAGGCGATTCAATCGGCCAAGAGCCAGGGCATCCGGTTTCTCTGTCTGCCTGAACTGGCGGTGACTGGATACGGCTGCGAAGATATGTTTCTTGCTCCGGAAGTGGGGGAGCGTGCTCTGGAATCAGTCCGGGAAATTGCCAAGTCCTGCATCAATATGGTGGTAGCTGTGGGCTTGCCGCTGTGGTTTGAGAGTTCCGTTTTTAATGCCGTTGCCCTGATCGTGAACAAAGAGATCATCGGCTTCGTCGCCAAGCAGAACCTAGCCGGCGACGGTCTACACTACGAGCCGCGCTGGTTCAAACCATGGCCCCGTGATGCGGTGGAAGAGGTGACGGTGGGAAACAAGCGTGTGCCCTTGGGGGACTTGATTTTCGATGTCGGCGGAGTTCGGCTCGGCTTTGAGATTTGTGAAGATGCCTGGGTGGCCGACCGTCCCGGAACCCGGCTCGCCCGTCATGGCGTTGACCTGATCTTCAATCCCAGCGCCAGTCACTTTGCTTTTGGCAAACAAATGACCCGGGAGCGCTTTGTTCTCGAAGGATCCCGTGCTTTTGCCTGTGGCTATGTGTATGCCAATTTGCTGGGCAACGAAGCTGGTCGCATCACCTATGATGGGGGAACCGTGATTGCCGCTGGCGGTGAGTACATTGCCGAAGGGAAGCGATTCTCTTTTCACGACTGTGTGGTTACCGGCGCGGTGCTCGATCTGAACCTGACTCGGATGCATCAGGCCAGGCAGGTCAGTCACGAGCCGATGATGGGCGAAAACGAAAAGCGCACGGTGGTGGCGGACTTTTCCCCCTACGCGAAAAAACCGCCGAAATTGAAGCAGGAAATTACCGCTGCCTACCGGGAGGAATCCAAGGAAGAGGAGTTTACCCGCACGCTGGCACTGGCCTTGTTTGATTACCTGAGAAAATCCTACTCACGGGCCTTCGTCGTTTCTCTGAGTGGAGGCGCGGATTCAGCCGCCGTGGCCAGCCTGGTGAAAATCATGATCGATCTCGCGATTCATGATCTCGGCAAAGCAGGCTTTCGCAAAAAGCTGGGGCACATCCAGTTTGAAAAAGGGAAGTCAGAGATCAGCCAGATGCTCACCTGTGTGTATCAGGCGACTCGCAATAGTGGCGAGGTGACTCGCAACGCGGCGGAGACCGTAGCCAATGCACTCGGCGCCGAATATCAGGAATGGGATGTCGATGGACTCGTGGTCGATTACCGCAAGATGATTGAGAAAGGTCTTGGTAGAAAATTGGCCTGGGAGACCGATGACCTGGCTCTGCAGAATATTCAGGCCCGTGTCCGTGCACCTGGAGTCTGGATGCTGACCAACATCCGCAATGCCCTGTTGCTGGCGACCTCCAACCGTTCCGAAGCCGCAGTCGGCTACGCGACCATGGATGGCGACACCTGCGGCGGACTCAGTCCCATTTCCGGCATCGATAAAGCTTTTCTCCGTCAGTGGCTGCGCTGGATGGAAACCACCGGCTGCGAACCCGATATTCAACCGATTCCGGAGCTGAGCGTAATCAATGTTCAGGCTCCAACCGCAGAATTGCGGCCGAAAAGTGAAAAACAAACCGACGAGGGTGACCTGATGCCCTACCCGGTTCTCGACGCGATTGAGAAACTGGCGATTCGCGACAAGAAACTACCGGTCG
>JAHDCN010000119.1 GCA_020629815.1 Verrucomicrobiota bacterium | reverse complement strand
TCTACACGCTAACCGCCTTTCAGAAAAGGCTTTTTCCCGCCTGTTTGCACGGGATGCGGGTGCAATTTCGGCCTAAGAAATTTAAGCAAAAAATTGTTCGAAGGCGTTTCGATCTGGCGAGGGGAGTGGTTTCGCTGGCAAGTTTACTTCGATCAGGTTGCGACCATCAGGAGCAGCCTCGGCTTTAATTTGGCCACCGTGTTCGAATGCCGTGAGATAGCATGCCATCAAATCCATTCCCAATTCAGCAGGCCGGTTATCACGAACATGAAAAGGATCGAAAAGGTGCTTTTGATCCTGTTCGGATAAAGGATCTCCATTGTCCACGAAAGACATGGTCACGCCAACTTCTTCGCGGTTCTCGTCCAGTTGACGGGAAAGATGGATCTCGATTTCGTTTTTGCCTTCGGTCAGATTCCACGTTTTCTCGTGAAGAATGAGTTGAACCATTCGGGCAACTCCAGATGCGTTCGCTTCGATCGACGGAAGTTCTTCTGAGCACAAAATTTGGTAGGACACATCGTCTCCCTGAGATTTTGCATCAGCAACAGCGCCTTCAATTAATTCTCTGATATCCACAGCAGTGGCATTTTGTATAGCTGACTGGCTGACCGTTCCCTCTGTCAGCTTGGCAAGGATATCGACCAGTCGCTGAAGCTGGTTGGAAGCGTTGCGGTAGTAATCATTCCAAAAGAAAGAATCTTTTGGGTCAGCACCGGCCAACTCTTCAGAAAGTTGTCCGGGAATCATATCGAAGAAGCCTTGAATCACGGTGAGAGAGTTTCTCATGTGATGATTCAGACCGTTTGATACCGTGCCGAGGGTGGCTGCTTTTTCCGCCACCATGAGCTGTTGAAACGCTTGAGCTTTTTCCTGCAGCAATCGATCTCTGTCGCGAGCTACCACAAAGTGTTGCAGTGCTTGTTTGATTTTTTGCTCCAGCTCTTCCGGATCCCAGGGCTTGGTGTGATAGCCGTAGAGAAGGTCTTCGTTCATTGCGCTCACAGCAGTCTGCAAGTCGGCAAAGGCGGTGACGAGAACCCGTAGGGGCTTGTCGTTAATTTCCCGTGCTTGTTTCAGAAACTCGATCCCCGAGATTCCCGGCATTCGTTGGTCGCTGAGAATCAATCCAATCTCATTACCTTTTTCGCGGAACACTTCGAGGCCGCTGGCGCCGTCGGGCGCTGTATAAATCGTGGCGATATCTTCAAATATCTCGCGGAAGTATTTTAGGGATTTTTCTTCGTCATCGACGTAGAGAATTGCGGTATCAGCAAACAGGGTTTCCATGGCTAGACAGCATGCAGGGGTTGAGTCGCCGATATCTCGGCGGAGAATTCAGAGGGCAGAAAAACAGTAAATCGAGTGTCTCCGGGTTCCGACTGGACCTCAATCGTTCCTCCGTGGGATTCGATGATTCGATAGCAAATACTCAGACCTAGACCGGTTCCTTTACCGGGGTCCTTGGTTGTGAAGAACGGGTCAAATAAGTGAGTCTGGATATCTTTGCTGATACCCGGCCCGTTATCTTGTACGGTAAAAGAGCCACCCCTACCAGGAGCTGATTGGGTTGAGATTACCAGTTCAGGTTGTTTCTCCAGTTCTCCAACAGCTTGCAGTGCATTGTGAATCAGGTTGGTGGCCACTTGTTGGATTTGGTTGCGACTTCCCTGGACTTGCGTTGCTTCGCAAAAATTCAACTCGATGCGGGCGTCGTATTTTTCGATCTCGGGGCGGAGTATTCGAAGAGCACCATCTACGGGTTCAGAAAGGTCAAACAATTCGCCTCCGCTGGTCCCGGTATGGGAAAATTCACGCATCCCGGAGACGATTTCTTTAATCCGATCCATGCCTTCCTGAATATCGGCAATTGTTTCGCCCATGGATTCCGCCTGTTCAGTCTTCTTTGCTTTCTTCCGAAGCAGAAACAGTGCCTGATTGGCAAAATTCAGTGGGTTTCCGATTTCATGAATCACCCCGGCACTGACCTGACCGATGAATGCCATTTTCTCTGACTGAATCAGTTGGCTCTCCGTTTCTTCCAAAGCGGTGAGGGTCGATTGAAGTTCAACGTTCTTTTCTTTTAGCTCGGCCCTCTGTTCGCGGGACATAGCCCGGGAGATAAATTCCTTTACCCTCAAGCCGTGATTGGCCCAGCTGCCCACGATGACAATTAACCCGGTTGCCGAGAGAAACAGGCAGTTGTTGATGAAAAGCCCGAGCTGCCCTGGCTCTAAACTCCCTACTTTCGGCAATGTCACAGCGAGGTACATCCCCAAGACTGCTACTGAGGTAAAAATTGCTTCCCGATAATTCCAGTGACAAAGCGCTCCAACTGCGATGATACAAAGCATTAACCCCCCATAATACGGCGTTCCGGGGTCACCGATTTGATAAATCATTGCGGTGATAAAGATGGCGCACACCAGGGGAACAAGAACAGCAAAAACCCGATAACAGCGCCGCGCCCAGTGAGAGCGGCACAATACCCAAATGAAAAGAATGATCGCGGTGCAAACCAGTCGAAGAACCAGAAATTTGCCGAACAGGTCCGGATAGACAAAATAGTCTAGAATTAGAAAACAAGGCACAAGAAATGCAGCAAGCCGCGCCACCAACGATACATTGGTTAGCGTGCCTGTGCTATCCTCGGTAAGAAACCGCGACTTCCGGAAACTTCCGTTATCTAAAGAAGCAGGCTCCGAGTGATGTCCTCCAAGTGGCATCCTCACATAAGATACCACAAGTTATTACCGTTTTCACTAAATTTACAGTAATTACAATTACTAGCTTTTCTTAGCAATAGCGTAAAGTTCGGTACCGGTTTTATCCGTCACGATTTCGAAATTCCCTTTGAGTTGGGTCTTCTTCATCAGCGCCGAGAAATGGTCGACGGTTCGGTAGATCAATTCCCAGTCGAGAACGAAAGTCATCAGATTTCGCAACTGGTTCGAAGGGGTGAAATTGCTGATAATCAGTTGCCCGCCCGGTTCGACCAAGTCGTAGAGATAGTTTGTCACGGTCCGACACATTCGGTCCGACAAATAGTCATATAGCCCGGCGCAATAAACGAGGTGATACCGTTTCGCAGGGAGTTCCTGTTTTCGGCTCTCCCTTGCCTGGTTTGCCAACTCAATCACTGAGCTTTGTCGAAATGAAATACGAACTCCGTCAGGGTCGGCTGCCTGTTGGCAGGCATCGAATTGACGCAGCGCTTCTTCCAGAGTTTCCCGACTGAAATCCTCCAGTTCAAAGTGAATTTTTGTCTGGTCATCACAGTCCTGAACAAACTTTTGGACCTCGTAAGCTACGCCACTGCCAACACTGAGAATACGAGCTTCCTCATCCAGACGGGAAGACCACTCAATTGTTTCGTCAATTTTCTGATTCAGCAGCGCCACCCGGTGGCGATAGGCTTTCGCCGGATGAGAATGAAGTACCCAACCGTTTAGAATTCGAGCAAACAGGGAATGCCCCTGGAATCGATTGCCCAGCATTTGGCCGAGCATATCGTAATCACCTGGAACCCCGATAGGTTTCTCTACAATGCGGGAGAAAAACGGTGAACAGAGGAGGTGAGGAAACAAACCTTTTTGCGCAAAGCGCTCGTATTCCTCTTTTAACCCGTTGCGCTCCGCCTCTTCGGCAGCCCACTCGAATCGTCCAATGGCTTCGGTGATTGCGGGAAAGAAGCGGGCCTTGGCATCTTCGATAAGGTCTTCTTCCAGTTTTAGGTGATCGGAAGGTTGCTCGCCCACCTTGGATTGAATCAGATTCAAATCGTCCGCGATTTCCTGAAACAGGTAAGCTAACTCAAGTACCGGTGCTCTGACTTCAGCGGGAATTCTATCCCTTTCGGCAAGCCCATCGCTAAACCTCGTATAAATCCTATCGTTGGGTAGGTCCGACCTCCCGGCAAAAAGATCCGGAGTTAACTCCTCTTCTTCGTGTTCTTCGACTTGCCAAATACCGGATAATCCGATCTCGACAAGCGCCCGGTCTACGAGCAAAGACACGCTTTGTATCCTTGCATTGGCCACCTCCATTGATCGGCTTCCCAGTGTCACAATGGCCTCGGGTAGCTCAGTGCCGGGAATGATCTCACTCGCGAGAGGAATTTCCACAACGACTGCACGGGAGTTAAAACGGACCACCCGACCTCGAATTTCTTTGCTGTCCCTGCTGTAGGCGACGAGAAAGTTTTGAGATTCGGTGAGAATGCTTTCTGCACTCTGCTTCACAAACTCATCAGCGGGCTTTCGGCTGACAGTCCCAAATTCGGGCAGCCATCTGGAGACGGCTGCACGAAGGTCATCCGGATTGAATGGCTTCGGAAGATACTCAGAAGCACCAGCCTCTATTGCCCGGGAGGCAATGGAGAGGTCTCCAAAGCCGGTCATAAACAGGATCGGCAACTTCGGATGCTCCTTCCGGATTGAGTGTAGTAAATCGAGCCCATCGACTCCCGGCATCTTGTAGTCGAGAATAACCAAGTCCGCTTCTTCCAGCGGATAGGCTTCGGTTTCTTTGCTCAAACCGAACTCTTGAAGAACGGTTGCATTGGGCTCAAGGGTTTGTTGAATGAGCCGCTGGATTGCGGGCTCATCGTCTATCACCAGAACCTGAAGCAGCTCTGCTTCCTTACCCGAAGGCTTGGTCGACTTCTCTGCTGGGAGAGGTTCTGTGGGGGTTTTCCGATTTTCGGAGAGGGAGTTTACATCCCGAAATTCTGATTCAATGATCATGTCTATCGCGATTCCAAACCCCACGAATAGGGGAAATCACGAAACGACACAACACTTTTCTGTTTTGTTAGGGTTTGCTAACTTTCCAGTAGTTATCAGAATTTTTTTGTGTAGCTGAGCGTCAAAATATTCCAGTCGTAATCGTAAGTCCCATTGTAGGCCGGATTTATGTTTCCGGAGATTTTGGAGTCTTCCATCACAATCAAACTGTAACCAAAATCGATGCGGTTTCGGTCGTCCATGTCATAACCAAAGCCAACACTGAAAATATGCCTGTCGTCTGCGGGCACAGCTGGTGTGTAGGTAGTCTTACGCATTGGCGACTCCGAATACAAATAACCAAAACGTAACTCCAAATCCTCTCTCAACTGGTACGAGCCACCAACGCCGGCGCTGATCGAATCTTTCCATTGAAGAGGCAACGAGACCGGACCACCAAGCAAAGCTTGATTGCGACCAATATCCAGAGGGAGATCATCGTGGGTTGAATTCTGAGTCCATTCGAAGTCGAAACCCAGTGTCAGTTTGTCGCTGATATCAACACCATAGCCAACTCCGATACTACCCGGATGTTCAATCTCGGAGCGAAAGCGCGACTTCTCGAAAAATAGTCCGGAGACCGGTGCGGGCACATTTTCGATGGTGAAATCCCCATCGTAGTCAACGGAAACGGGAAGACGTCCAGTAATAGATAGCCTTTGAGTATCGGAGAGTTTGAAATTGACCCCAATGTAACCTCCCACACCGGTGCCTTCTCCTTCAAAGGTCATGTCGCCATCCGGAAACGGAAAGCCGGTAGCCAAGCCCCACGAGTAAGCTTGATCCAGCTTCAGTCGCGAGTGGTAAATATCGAGCCCGGCACCGAGTGAGATTCGGTCGTTTAGGTCAAAACCAATAGCCGGATTGATAGCAAAGGTTTGCAGCACTGAATCAAAAGGCGTGCTGTAGCGAAACAAGCCCTGGCGTGGCCAATTGATCGAAACGCCGAATGGCGCGCTGATTCCGAGGCCGGCAGTGAGATTGTCATTCAAAGGGTGGGCGATAAAGAGGCTCCCGGCATATTTCCAGGGAACAATCATAGAGTCGCTGGCTCCGGTCGATTGGGTGAAGTCGGTCTTGCCGTGCCAGGCCTGAAAGCTGAACTGAAAGGTTGTGTCAGAGATATCAGCAAGCGAAGCAGGATTCAAACGCACCACGGAGGGGTCGCGAAGATTAGCAATCCGCCCACCGACAGTGGCGATAGATTCGGCTGTTTCCGGGAGAGCTCGCAGTCCCTCCGCGGCATGAATTGAGGGTGATCCTGAAAGGGCGAGCGAGACAGAAAAAAGGACCGTCAAGGTCCGAAGGGTTTTCATAGCGGGTTTTCTGAGTCAACAGGGTATGCTCATTGACCTAACCCTGTTAGATCGGAGAGCGAACCCTGTTAGGGGTTGAAGTTGGGCGGTTAATCCACGGTTGGATTATTTATTTAAGAAATCTTAAATAAAATAGCAAGTGAAAAAACCACAATTACCCTCGTTTTTTTTTGTCGCTTAGCCAATTTTCACGGGTGCTGTATTTCCCGATTCCGCGCTGACGCGGTCGATAGTTTCCCGAATAATTGAGGTGAGTCCCTGGATCTGGTAGGGCTTTTGCACAAATCCATCAGGACATCCTCCTGTCTCTTTCTCGAAAGCGGTTACATCGAGAAGCATTCCGCTGCAGATGAGAACGGGAACAAAGTCGAATCTTTCCCGCAGTTGAAGAAACGTTTCCTGTCCGGACATTCTGGGCATCGAAAGATCGAGTAGAACGAGGTCGATTTCAGAGCCTTTCTCTTCAAAAATTTCCAAAGCATGAACGCCGTCTTCTGCGGGAATAACCTGGTATCCCATTTTGCGCAGAATTACGACCGCGACGTTGCGCACTGCTTCCTCATCATCGACGACCAGAATAGTTTCGGATGGCGATTCGTTTTCCCTGACAACTGCAGGCTGGAACTCGGGCACCGACTTCTGTTTTTGTTTTTCGGGACCTCGTGGAAGGTAAATTTCAAACTTGGTGCCGATACCTTTCTCACTTTCGACCGTTACCCAGCCGCCATGTTGGCGAATTAGTTCCACGGATGTTGCCAGTCCAAGCCCGGTGCCTTTGCCTTTTTCTTTGGTGGTGAAGAAGGGCTCGAAGATTTTCGCTTTTACTTCCGGCGGCATTCCTTCGCCGTTGTCCTGGACGGTAATCCGCACAAAATCTCCAGATTTAGCAGAGGCGGTTTTTCCCGCTTCGGTTTCAGAAACGGTTTGGTTATCTGTATGGAAAGATATCAACCCGCCTGATTTCTTCAGGGCATCGCGGGCATTGGTGGCCATGTTTATTAAGACCTGGCTGATCATGTTGGAGTCGCCCATGATATGCCAGAGACTGTCGCAGAGGGTATTCTCCAGTTCGATATTGGCAGGCAGAGACGCTTTCATAATGCCGCGCACTTCGGAAACTACGTCGTTGGCACAGAAAGAATCGAGATCGGTGCACTCACTCCGGGAGAAGCCGAGCAATTGTTTCACCAGTTCTCCCGCGCGCTGCCCGGCTTTGGTGGCAAAATGGAAATTTTCCCAACCGGTGATCTTCTGCTTCTGGCTCCGGGCTTCCATTTCGAAAATCGCAAGGTTCCCATTGATCCCGGTCAGCAAATTATTGAAATCATGAGCGATGCCCATCGAAAGACGCCCAACTGCTTCCATCTTTTGCGCTTGGCGGAGGCCTTCTTTGAGCAACTTTTCCGTTGTGCATTCCTGAATTTCTACGAAATGCCCGCCAAATTCGCCGTTTTCCCAGAGGGGGCTCACCGAGAACTGGTAGGATCGATCGTGTTCGCCCGATCGAAATTCTAAAAGGACCTTGATCGGTTCTGACTCGTTCTTGCTCTGGAGGAACTTTGAAACCGGATCCCATTTCTCAGAAGAAAGATTTCTACTTTCGCGCAGCTGAATAAGAGCGCTGTGGACCGAAGAATCTCTGAGAGCTGAGAAGGGGATTCCCGCAATTCGGGAGAATGCTGAATTGGCATAAGTGATACGCCCTGCTTCGTCGGCAACCAAAAAGCCAACGGCAGATTTTTCAAAAGCATTTAGTATCAGGTGATGAGGTATCATCTCACACCTGAGTGGGGTTGTACTACGGGGATTTTCATTGGCTACGGTTCCTAACCAAGCCAAAATATCGTATTAATTATGAAAATTGCAAATATTTATAATAGGAGGCGTTTTGGTTTTTTTTGGAATGTGACAAACTTGGCACTGCCTCCGATTTGAATAACGACATTCAGAACCCACCTTAGGCTCGGGTATCTTGAGATGCCCTGCTAAACAAAAATACACGTTACCTCATAGAAACAATCTTATGAAAAAAACTATCCTTGCCGCTGCTCTCGTTGCAGCTCTTGGCCTTACTGCAAACGCCCAGGAAAAACTGGCTGTTAAAGGTTCTGATACGATCAACGCAAAGTTGATGCCTAGACTTGCTGACGCTTACAAAGCTGCTGGCAACGATGTGACCTTCGAAATCGAAGACAAAGGTTCTTCTTCCGCTTTCACTA
>JAHDCN010000118.1:5711-8323 GCA_020629815.1 Verrucomicrobiota bacterium | reverse complement strand
GGGGAAAGTGGCCGGTCTACAGGAACCGATTCGATAAATGGCATCGGCTGACCAGCGTAAAGAGAAGATGTCGACGCCTGAACGATCTTCTTCACACCGAACTCCCGCATGGCTTCGAGAACATTCAGTGCCCCTTGCCCATTCGAGCTCATGTAGACATGAGGGTTTTCCACGCTGTATCGGACCCCTGCCCGGGCGGCGAGGTTAAAGACCACATCGAGAGAATGATTCTGAAAAATCTCCCTTAGGCTTTCAAGGTCCTCAATATCGGTTCCGTAAAATTGAAAACCTTCTCGTGATTCCAACCCCTCCAGTCGATGATTCTTGATTCGCACATCGTAGGCGTCGTTACGGGAATCCACTCCAATCACTTCAACTCCCTGGTCGAGAAGCTGATGGGAGAGACGGCTGCCGATAAAGCCTGCCGCCCCGGTTACGAGAACGCATTTCATGAAAGGGGTGAGAATGTCCAATACTGAGGTCCGGGAGCAACCGAAAATTCACTGTCTTTGTAATTGGTAGCTCAGCGCTCGAATTCCAGAACTTTGAACTTTTGTCCCATTATCGAAGGATGAGTGAGTGTCTGAAACTGTCTGGTTAGCATGGCAAAATCGGAATCAAGCCCGGCATTCGCTTCCAGTTCAAGTAGCCACTTTTTTCCTGCACGAGTCAGAAAGTGATGTTGATCGGTGAAATCCCGCAGCTCCAATCCAGCCTCTTTTGCCCAGCGCATGAGATGGGTCAGGTTCACATGTGCGGTTATGTCGATCTCTCCGGCTTGGGATAGCGGATCCGAAATTACTTTGTGGTCCTGATAAAACTGCAGACTCCCATCGGACCGAAGGGGTGAGAAAAAATCCTCAGATTCGTGCCCGTAGTCAATCATCAGCCAGGTGCCCTTTTCAAACAGGGAAGAAATCTCCGAAACCCAGTCGCGGAGGTCAGGGCAGACTTCGGTTGTATACCCTTCCGGTGTTTGATCAGGCTGGTGAATTGCTTCAATCTCCTCGACGAACTCTCGCAACTTCGGCGGCAAAGCCAAATTTCTCCACTGAAGCTCTCCCTCTTTTTCTCCAGCGAATATCCCCCGCTCCATCCACTGGCCTTTTTCATAGCAGATCTGATGAACGGGAAAGGCATCCTGCAACTCATTGGAAAAGAAAACACCTTGTTTGGCTCGCGCCTCTCTGACGGAGTGAACTACCTGAATGCCCTCGATTTCCGGGAAACCTTCTGCCGGGGAAAGAACGCGGTAATCAATCACCCTTCGCAACGGACTCGCCCGACTCTCGAGAGCTTCCAAAATATCACGTGCCAGTCTGCCATCATGCGCACCCTGCTCGACGACTACAAAGTCTTTTCCGCTATCAAAACGAGAGCCCCAAAGCTCTTCCAGCCAATAGCTTAGGATCGTCCCGAAAACGGCCCCTACTGAAACGCTGGTAAAGAAATCACCATCCCTGCCAATCTTTCGGGAAGTAGGATTCGAATAGTAACCGTACGTCGGATCATACAGCGCCATTTCCATAAAATCACGAAACGGAAGCCCTTCTTGAAAATCCTGATTTTTTTTGATTCTTTGAAAGATAATACGCGAAAGCGGCGTATTATAGGACGTATCGGTGTTCTCTTTTTCCACGATGGCTAGAGTATGCCGCCCGGACCCCAATTTGCACGCAAATCTTCCCAGCTATGGCTGACAAGAACGATTCCGACCCGATTGAGTTTCACGATTTCGAGGACGAAGACTTTTCTGCACACGGTGCAGATGAGGAGCTGCCGATGGCGGCAGTGATCGACATCCCTCCTCCCGGTCACGACGCCATGAAAAAAGCCAAACGGCGCAGAAGACTCATCTTGTGGATGAAGTTTTTCGCTTTCGTTTTTCTAATGGGTCTCGTTGCTGGTCTGGTCGGAATTGTAGGTGCCTATTTCTATTGCAAGCCGCGCTACAATCTGGCGCAGACTTACGACCTTTCGCAGTTAAAAGAGCTGGAAGTTGCCAGCCGGATTTTTGATCGGAAAGGCAGTGAACTCGGACGAATCTTTGTGCAAAACCGTCGCCCGATTCCGCTGAAAGAAGTGTCACCTTACTTCATCAATGCGCTACTCTCGGCGGAGGACAGCCGCTATTACGAACACGATGGCGTGGACTACCTTGGTGTCTTGCGTGCGGTTTACTGGAATTTGCGAACCAACACCACTCAGGGTGCGTCAACCATTACTCAGCAGCTGGGTAGAAATACTTTTGAACTGAAAGAACGGGCGATCAGCCGGAAAGTCGTAGAGGCTTTTCTGGCCCGACGAATCGAAGCGGAAATCGGCAGCAAAGATAAAATTCTCGAGCTCTACGTGAACCGAGTCTACTTCGGAGACGGTTATCATGGAATCGCCGCAGCTGCGGAAGGATACTTTGGCAAAGAGGCGCGGGATCTGAGTTTGGCAGAGGCTGCCGCCCTTGCAGGAGCGATCCGAAATCCCTATCACCGATCACCTCGGAGAAAAACGGATGCGCCCCGAAAAACTCGTGACCAGGTTCTTGGACGGATGTTCGTGGATGGCGCAATCGACGAGGCCTCGATGCTGCGAGCTCAGCGCACGCCCATCAAAAC
>JAHDCN010000118.1:3362-5611 GCA_020629815.1 Verrucomicrobiota bacterium | reverse complement strand
CCTCCGGGAACAGCGTTTCTCCCTTTTGTCTATGCAGCTGCTTTCGAGAAGAACATGTATCCGGGCACCATTCTCGATGACAGCCCGATGGACGCCCGGAAAGTGATGATCGGCGGCATGTCCGGAATTCTCGGTGAGTGGGGACCGGAAGACCGGGACAACGTTTACGAAAATCAGATCACCTCCCGGAAAGCCCTGTCGCAATCCAAGATATCAGCTTCCGTGAGGCTCGGCACTCAGGCTGGTCTGGAAAATGTGGTGCAACTTGCCGAAAACGCAGGCATGAAATTTGAGGGTGACCTGAAGAAATTCAACGCCACCTTCCTCGGCCGGAACCCCACCTCCATGCAGGATCTCGCTTTGGCCTACACCATTTTTCCCAACAATGGTCGCCGCCCCGAGAAAACCCACATCATTTCCAGTATCCGGGATCGATCCGGAAACGTGATCTACTCTCCCAATATCGCGATGAAACCGGAAGAGGTTGTGGATCGCTACACCGCCTATCAAGTAAACAGTATTTTGACTGACACACTGCGTTCCGGCAATGCCGCTGACAAAGCGGAAAAAGCAGGGCTCGGCAAATATATGGTGGCTGGAAAAACCGGCACCGAATACGGTTTCACCGACAACTGGTTCATGGGCTACACCACCGAAGTTACCTGTGCTGTGTGGACCGGTTTTGACCAAACCAAATCGATTTATCCCGGAGCGTTCAGTAAAGAAACTGTTCTGCCGGTCTGGGTGAAAATCATGAACGCCACCGCCGGAAAATTTGAGCCGCGCGCTTTCTTACCTCCACCGGATGCTGATCAGGTAGAGGTGTGTTATAAGTCCGGACAGTTGGCTTCTGACAATTGTTATGAATTGCGCCAAAACTCTGACGGACTGGCTTCTCAGGTTAGCTGCAGCTATGTCGAATACCTTCGTCCGGGAACCGGAACCAACCGGGTTTGCCACATCCACGGCAACGGATCTACCAGGCTGCGAAATCTGGCAAACGGTCCGATCACTGGTCCGCTGCGAGCACAGCCTGTGATCGTTGCGTCTGCAAATCCTGTTTTTCCAGCGGCTCCAACTTTGATTGCCGAGGACGATCCCTACGATTCGCAGACCCCTGTGATGCGGGCGCGCATATCTGTGGCTACGTCGAATCCAGATGAACCCGGTACTGAGTCAGACTCCAACGGCCTACCGGTTGCCCGGCCTATTATCAGCAACCGCGAAGTCCGGGAACTTCCGGCTCAGCGGGTAAAGCTTCCGCCACCGCGAGCAATTCAATTTGATTGATCGCAGTTGAGTTCCTCATCCGGTGGGCACAAAGTAGTTCATGCTCACCGTGATAAAACTCATCATATCGGCAGGGTTAATCTACCTGGTCAACGAGGTCGTCATCACCCGTAGCCGACCGTTTCTCGGCAGTCTGATTGCTTCTCTACCTCTAGTCTCCCTGATCACCTTTGTTTGGATTTGGGCCGGACTGAAAGACGACCCGGCTGCTCAGGCGGAAAAATTGGCCGCCCACTCCACCGGCGTCTTTTGGTTTGTGCTGCCCAGCCTGCCGATGTTCCTGGTTTTTCCCTGGTTACTTAAAAAGGGACTGTCTTTCTGGCCGAATTTACTTCTATGCTGCCTGCTCACGATGATTCTGTATGCGCTGATGGCGTTCGCCTTGAAGCGCTTCGGAATTGATATGTGAGGCTCGCACCCATGAAGATCTCGTTTTTCTCTATCCTGATCGCAGTCGCCACTTTGCTGGCTGGAATCTCTTCAGTCGCTGGAGAAAAACGAAAACCCAACTTCATTGTCATTTTCTGCGACAATCTGGGCTACGGCGATATCGAGCCCTTCGGCTCTACCTTGCATCGCACGCCGCATCTGAACCGGATGGCTGCAGAAGGCCGCAAGTTCACCCATTTCTGCGTTACCGCGGGCGTTTGTACTCCCTCCCGTGCCAGCATCATGACCGGCTGCTATTCTCAGCGGGTTTCCATGCACAAAAACCCCCGGGACTACCACGTACTGCGACCCGTCTCGCCATTCGGCCTGCATCCGGACGAAGTGACCATTGCCGAAGCATTGAAAGATCTCGGCTACACCACTGGCCAGGTCGGTAAATGGCACCTTGGCGATCAACCGGAGTTTCTTCCTACCCGACAGGGATTCGATTGGTTCCTCGGCGTCCCGTATTCCGACGACATGACCGCCCGCATCTGGAACCGCGACGGATCACACTGGCCGCCTCTTCC
>JAHDCN010000118.1:0-3262 GCA_020629815.1 Verrucomicrobiota bacterium | reverse complement strand
ACAAATTAACCGAGCTTGGCCTGGAGAAGGACACCTTGATTGTTTGGACTTCGGACAACGGAGCACCGATTAACAAAGATCCCGAAAACCTGTCGCGTGGTTCCAATTTGCCGCTCCACGGGCGTGGTTACACGACCAGCGAGGGTGCCTTCCGTGTGCCGACTATCATGTGGCAGCCGGGAACCGTTCCGGCCGGAACAGTTTGTGAAGAACTCACCACAACCATGGATCTGCTACCCACATTTATTCAAATGGCGGGAGGCAAACCACTGAACGACGGAGTGAAACGCGATGGTCACGATATCACCGATCTGGTCGTGGGCACTCCCAAGGCCAAAACTCCGTATCAGGCATTTTACTACTACTATCTTGATCAGCTCCAGGCAGTCCGCTCCGGTGAATGGAAACTGTTTCTGCCCCTGAAAGATTTTGCGCGCCACCCTCACTACAACAAAAACAAGCCGAATGAAGACGGCAGTTTTGGACCTCTCCTTTTCAATGTGGTAGACGACATTGCCTGCGACAACAATCTCGCCAGCGAGCACCCCGATGTGGTAAAGCGCCTGAGCGCATTCGCCAAAGAAATGCGCAAAGACCTCGGCGATCGCGATAAGCCCGGACCCGGAATTCGCAAAATCGGCAGAGTTGCCAACCCCGTCCCAATCGTCGCAAAAACTGCTGAGTGAACAGGGTTAGGTCATCGACCTAACAGGGTTAAGTGCATGACTATACCCTGTTTGGTCCGGCTACTCTCTGGCTTCCAGAGATGCAGCGACGAAGCCTTTGAATAGCGGATGAGGAGCAGTGGGTTTGCTCTGAAACTCCGGGTGAAATTGCACACCGATATAGAACGGGTGATCTTTCAGCTCTACGATCTCGCCCAGGGTTCCATCCGGAGAGGTGCCTACGAGTTGCAAACCGTTCTTCTCAAACTCCGATTTGTAGTCGTGATTGAATTCGTAGCGGTGGCGGTGGCGCTCGTTCACTTTTGTAGTGCCATAGAGCTTTTGCGCCTGACTGCCTTTTTTCAGTTTGGTTTCCCAGGTTCCGAGTCGCATCGAAGCACCCTTTTCAGTAACTTCTTTCTGCTCTTCAAGAATACAAATCACAGGATCCGGCGTCTTCTCGTTAAACTCGGTACTGTTGGCTTTTTTATGACCACATACGTTCCTGGCAAACTCGATAGTGGCGATTTGCATGCCCAGGCAAATGCCGAAAAACGGGATGCTGTTCTCGCGCGCATATTGCACAGCTTTCACTTTTCCTTCGATACCGCGGTCACCAAATCCTCCGGGGATGAGAATGCCGTGAATTCCTTCCAGCACTTCTTCCGGACCTTTCTCTTCGATGTCATCCGAGCTGACTCGAAGAATTTCCACTGCTGTATCATTGGCAGCACCAGCGTGGGTCAGTGATTCGTAAATCGATTTGTAGGCATCCTGCAACTCGATGTATTTCCCAACTACGGCGATGCGCACGGTATGAGTAGGATTCACAATCCGGTCGACCATGTTCCGCCAATCAAGCAGATCGATCTCGTCGGTTTCAAGTTCAAGACGGTCACAAACGATCTGATCGAGCTTTTGCTCATACATTTTCAGAGGCGCTTCGTAAATCGTTCCTTTGATATCGAGAAACGGGACAACCGCTTCGACGGGAACGTTACAAAACATCGCCAGCTTACGGCGCACATCATCATCCAGCGGAAATTCGGAGCGACATACCAATACATCAGGCGCAATACCAATCCCGCGCAGAGCGGCAACACTTTGCTGGGTTGGTTTGGTCTTCAGCTCTTCGGCTGCCTTAATGTAGGGGATCAGAGTCGCATGGACAAAAACCACATTTTCATGGCCGACTTCATCTTTGAACTGACGAAGCGCCTCCAGAAAGGGCATTCCCTCGATGTCACCCGTAGTGCCGCCGATCTCGGTGATGATCACATTGGCGTCCGTGTTTTCGGTTGATTCGTAGAGTCGATTTTTGATCTCATCAGTAACGTGCGGAATCACCTGCACGGTGGAGCCGAGATAGTCGCCTCGACGCTCCTTTTTGATCACTGTCTCGTAGACCTGACCACTGGTGAGATTGTTGAGTTTTGAAAGCTTCCCACTGGTAAAGCGCTCATAGTGACCGAGATCGAGGTCGGTTTCCGCCCCATCATCGAGGACATAGACCTCCCCGTGTTGAAACGGGCTCATCGTTCCCGGATCAACATTCAAGTAGGGGTCGAATTTCTGCATCAGGACTTTGAGTCCCCGATGTTCCAGCAAGGTTCCGAGTGCCGCAGCAGCAAGACCTTTTCCTAATGAACTGACCACCCCTCCGGTGACGAAGATATACTTCATGTAGCGATTTGTTTTGCCAGTATCGCGGCTTGCTCTGGCGTGTCAATGCCGGGCGACTCATCATCTGTTAAAATCACCTGGATGCGGGCCCCGTTTTCCATCGCACGCAGTTGCTCGAGGCCTTCCACCTTCTCTAAAAGCGAAGGTTCACGGGAAACGAAGTCGATCAGAAAATCACGACGATAACCGTAGATCCCCTTGTGACGGTAGTAGACTAAATCGGGATCTTCGGACCGTTGGTAGGGAATGGGACTGCGGGAAAAATACAGAGCCCTTCCGTCGGTATCGATGGTGACTTTCACCACATTCGGGTCCTCCACTTCGGGAATGCCCGACGGCATCGGATTGGCGGCAGTAATCATCGGCAACTCAGGATCGTCGATCATTTTAGCAACCAACTCGTCGATCAACTCCGGACTGATCAGTGGCTCGTCTCCCTGAATATTGAAAATATGGGTCGCGTCTGGAAACTGTTCGGCCACTTCTGCAACGCGATCTGTGCCGCTGGGATGATCGTCCCGGGTCATGGCAACCTCTCCCCCGAAGTCGCGGACAGCCTGAGCAATTCGCTCATCATCTGTAGCTACCACCACAGCATCAAGCCGCTCACATTGCAGACACTGATCCCAGACGCGGTGAATAAGGGACTTTCCGGCAATGAGGTGAAGTGGCTTTCCGGGAAACCGGGTCGATCCCCACCGGGCCGGCAGGACGCCGAGTGTTTTGGTTGCTGGCATTGGCAAGGATGTGACTGCTCCGCCCTGTGGTCAAATCTTTCTCCAATTCGCCTTGAATCGGTGGCTTTTTCGGACGAAACAACTGCCGACTATGCAACTGGCCTGTCTCGACCTCGAAGGAGTTCTCATCCCGGAAATCTGGATCAATTTCGCGCACAAAACCGGAATCGATGAATT
>JAHDCN010000117.1 GCA_020629815.1 Verrucomicrobiota bacterium | reverse complement strand
ACTACTGGATCTACGTCATCCTGATGATGATCGGCCTCTGGGCGATGATTGCGAAGCGCAATTACATCAAGAAGCTGATTGGCATGTCGATCTTTCAGACGGCGATCATTCTGCTCTATGTTTCCGTGGCCGTGAAAGACGGCGCGACGATTCCGATCAAGCTGCAAACCAAAGAGTATGCTGCCGAAACGGCTTATGCGGAAAACGCGCAGGGCAAGGAAGCTAAGTCTGGACAAGAGCAGAAGGGGGAAAAGAAAAAGGCCTATGCGAAGGCGATTGATCCAGATCAATACGGCAATCCGTTGCCCCACGTATTGATGCTCACCGCGATTGTGGTCGGCGTGTCCACTCTGGGTGTCGCCCTCGCAGTAGCACAGTCCATCTTTAAAGATTTCGGCACGCTGGAAGAGCACGAAATTCTGGCCAAACTCAAAGCGGAAACCGACGCGACCGATCATGTCTAGCCAGCTGCCTGCCATCATTGTTTTGGCACCGCTTTGTGGTGCGTTGGTCACCGGGCTCATCGGCCCGAAGGACCGGCGAATCTGTGTGCCGGTGGTGTTCGCGTCGTTGCTCGTTTCTCTTTTTGCTGCTTTCGGTCTGGCTACCGAGGTTTTCCGCAGCGGCGAGCCGGTTGACTACTTCATGGGTGGATGGGAGAAGCCGCTCGGTATTGGCATCCAGCTCCGTGTTGATGCGCTCAATGCTCCGGTGCTGATCATTATCGGTATCGTCGCCTTGTTGGTGGCCATCTTTTCGATTCGAAGATCCAGTCACCAGCACCTGCAAAAGACTCCGCAGTTCTATACATTGTATCAGTTGCTCTGTGTCGGCCTGTTCGGCATGACTATCACCGGCGATGCCTTCAATCTGTTCGTGCTGGTCGAGGTTTCCTCACTGACCAGCTACGCTCTGATCGCGATGGGCAGCAAGCCGCGGGGGACTGTCGCTGCCTTTAATTACATCATCATGGGCACGATCGGTGCCTCGTTTTACCTGCTTGGGGTCGGCTACCTGTATTTGAAAACGGGTTCGCTGAATATGATGCATATCCACGATATCCTGCAAAAAACGCCGGATATCGCTCAGGCGAATTCTATCGAGGTGGCGTTCATGTTCATCATGGTCGGCATCTGGATCAAGATGGCCTTTTTCCCGCTCTACGGCTGGCTTCCGAATGCCTACTCCTATTGCCCTTCGACAAGCGCCTGTATCCTGGCACCGCTGATGACCAAGGTCTCCGTCTACGTGATGATCCGGGTGATGTACAGTGTTTTTGGTGACGATTGGGTTTTCGGTCATCTGGCATGGGGCGACCTTGTTGTCTGGCTGGCAGTGATTGCAATCATCGCTGGATCAATGCTGGCATTAGCGCAGCGCGAATTGAAGAAAATGCTCTGCTACCTGATTGTCGCGGAAGTCGGCTACATGGTCGGCGGCGCCTGGTTGGGCGATTCCGAAGGCTGGGGGCTCACAGGATCTATATTTCACATTCTCGCCGACGCACTGATGACGCTCTGTCTGTTCCTTGCCGCCTGCATCTTTGCCAAGAAACTGAAGGCCGTTTATCTCGACGATTTGGATGGAGTCTTCAAAAAGATGCCGATCACCATGATTGGTTTTATTGTCGGCGCGATTGCTATGATTGGCGTCCCGCCGACCGCTGGTTTCTTCAGTAAATTTTATCTGATCCGCGGAGGTGTCGCTTCCGGGCATTGGGAATTTGTCATTGCGTTGATTGTCTCCTCGCTGGTGAATGCGGTGTTGTTTTTCCGCATTCTGGAAATCGGCCATTTTGGAGCCAAGCCTGCGGAAGGTCACGACCACGGGCACCATGGCGAAGATGATCACGACGACCACTCGACCCAACAGGGTATGGTCAGCAAGCCAACCCTGTTAAGTCAGGAAGCTCCGGCTACCGCCCTGATTCCTCTGCTGGTAACCGCCGTTTTGATTATCGCACTGGGAGTTTTCAATGGACAGGTCGTGGAGTTGATCCGCGAGTTTACCGCCAAATAACATGGAGAACATCGTTCATAGTTCTTTACCTCTCTGGGCCTGCCTCGCTTCGCTGCTGGCAGTTCCAGCGATTTTGCTGTTCCGCAAAGAACTTCTCTTGCGTGAGGGTGCGACCTTTGTCGCCGGCTTCGTCAAGTTGGCCATTGTCTGCCTGATGGTCCCGACTATTCTCGATGGCAAGTTGATTGAGTTTACTTTGGCCAAAGGCATTGCCGGGCTGAATGTACCGATCGTGTTCCGCGTAGATGGGTTGGGTATTCTGTTTGCGCTGGTCGCCTCCGCTCTTTGGATTCCGACTTCGCTGTATGCGATTGGTTACATGCGCGGACTGCACGAGCATTCTCAGACGCGCTTCTTTGCTTTCTTTGCCCTGTCCTTGAGCGCGACGCTAGGTGTCGCGTTCTCCGGGAATTTGCTGACCATGTATCTCTTCTACGAGGTGCTTTCGCTTTCCACCTGGCCGCTAGTCACGCATCACCAGGATAAAGAAGCCCGAACCGGTGGTCGGGTTTACCTGACGCACTTGCTGACCACTTCAATTGGGTTCGCTTTGCCGGCCCTGATTTTCTGCTACCTGCGCAGCGGCGGAACCATGGAGTTCTCGTTGGAAGGTTTTCTTGCCGGCAACCTGACTAAGACGGAATCAATCGTGATCCTGTTACTGTTTACTTTTGGCTTCGCCAAGAACGGTTTGATGCCGTTTCATTCTTGGCTTCCGAATGCCATGGTCGCACCGACTCCGGTTTCTGCGCTGCTTCACGCTGTGGCCGTGGTGAAAGTGGGTGTCTTCTGCGTGATTCGAGTTTTCACCGGTGTGTTTGGACTGGAAATGCTGCGCGATATGGACATCGGCATCATCGTTTCCTGGATTGCAGCGTTTACTGTGATCGCTTCGTCGCTGATTGCGCTTTCTCAAGACAACCTGAAACGACGGCTTGCCTTCTCGACGATCGGCCAGCTGGCGTACATCATTCTTGGGATCTCCCTGCTGACCGATTGGGGTGCTAAAGGCAGTATGCTGCACATCGTAATGCATGCCTGCGGCAAGATTACTTTGTTCTTCTGTGCCGGCGCTATCTTTGTCGCTACCGGCAAAAAATACATCAGCCAGATGACCGGGTTGGGTTGGAAGATGCCGATCACCTTTGGATGTTTCCTGATCGCCTGCTTTAGCGTGACTGGTCTGCCGCCGACAGGAGGATTTGTCAGTAAATTCAGCCTCGTTCTCGGAACCGTTTCCGGAGAAGGAGGAATTCAGGGACGGGACATCGCCTTACTGTCAGTATTCCTAATCAGTACGATTTTGAACGCCGCCTATTTCTTTCCGATTGCGATTAAGGCATTCTTTCCGCCTTCTTCGGAGAGCGGTAGTGCAAAGTTCTCGTTTCAGAACATCAAGGAAGCTCCGCTGGCCTGTGTGCTGCCGATCGTGGTGACCACGTCGTTGACCGTGTATTTCTTTTTTGGGTCTGCAGGAGTGACTGCATTGGTGGAACAGTTTTTGAATCTCGCGAAGTCGTAAGTGAGCGAACCACCCTAACTGATTGTAAATTACCAATATGGCCAGCGACGAACCAATACAGGAATTAAAGCACGATGCGGTGCCCGGATATCCCCGAATTTTCTGGATATGTTTTGCGGCCATGGGGCTATACCTGGCAATTGTTCTCCTGACCTCTCCCGGGCAGGTCAAAAAGAAATACCCGAAGGCCGAGGGTGCGGCGAAAATCGAGAAAACCGAACAGAAGAAGTAGATGAACGACGAAGAGTATCAGTCAGTTCCGGCCAAAGAGGGTTGGCTCGACAACCCGAAGAACGTTCAAAGGGTTCTTCGTTGGCTGTTTATCTCCTGTGCCTTTCTCGTATTGGTGGACTGCGTTTACCCTTTGATCAATCACGACAAGCATCCCTACTTCAAGTGGGAGAAGTGGCCCGGTTTCTATGCGGTTTTTGGTTTTGTGTCTTCCGCTGTGTTGGTGTTTATCGCAAAACACGTTTTGCGTCCGTTGGTGATGCGCTCCGAGCATTACTACGACGAAAAGGGTGATAAGAAAGGGGGAGAAGATGCCTGATCTTCCTCCCGTGCCTCCGGCGTTCATTTACCTTTTGGGTGCCCTTCTGGTTCCTTTTTTGCGGGGTCGCGCCCGCCAGGTGGTCGCGTTGGCTATCCCGTTGATTGCGTTTTTCAACTACTTCCTGATCAAGGATGGAGTGACCTATTGGACCATTCCCGGCTTTCTTGACTTCGAGTTCGTACTCGGCCGAGCCGACAAATGGAGTCTGATCTTTCTTAATATTTTCACGGTGCTGTCTTTCTGTGGAATTCTTTACATAATCAAAGACAACAAGGCTCTCGATTTGTCGGCCGGGTTGCTGTATTCCGGCTGCGCGATGGGTGTCGTCATGGCGGGCGATTTGATAACGCTCTACATGTTCTGGGAAATGTTGACCCTTGGGGCGGTGCTTTGCTTGCTGACAAGACGGGCTAAGGCCGGAAGAAACGCAGCGTATCGCTATATTCTGGTGCATGTGTTCGGGGGTGTGATTTTGCTCGCCGGTCTCGTTCTTCACATAGCTGGTGGGGGTAGTATCGCATTTGGAGGAGGCAAAGAAAATGTGATTGGGTTATCCGGTTTGGCTTCCTGGCTCATCTTTATCGGTTTCGGAGTGAACTGCGCCTGGCCGGTTTTGGGCAGCTGGTTGACGGATACCTATCCCGAAGCGTCCTATGGCGGTGTCATTTTTATGGCTACCTTCACCACGAAAACGGCGATTTACGTGTTGTCTCAAACGTTCGCCGGGGAAGAGGCACTGATTTGGATTGGTGCGGCCATGGCTACCATTCCGCTCTTCTTTGCAGTGGTTGAAAATGACCTGCGCAAAGTGCTGGCCTACTGCCTGGTGAATCAGGTTGGGTTTATGACAGTAGGAGTCGGGCTTGGGAAGCTTGATTCCTCGATCCTTTATGAATCACAGGCATTGAATGGAACGGCTGCTCACGCCTATTGCCATATTCTGTATAAGGCACTTCTGTTCATGTCGATTGGTTCGGTGATTTATCGAACGGGAAAATCAAAAGCCACAGAGCTTGGTGGGCTCTACAAATATATGCCCTGGACCTGCCTGTTTTGTTGTATCGGGGCGGTTTCGATTTCCTTTCCTTTTTTCTGTGGATTCGTGAGTAAATCGATGATTATGAGCACCGCTGCGGCGGAGAACCACTTCATCGTTTGGCTGGCTCTGGTGTTTGGTTCCGCCGGGGTGTTTCATCTGGCAGGTATCAAGGTTCCGTTTTTTGCCTTTTTCTCGCGCGATTCGGGTCTCCGACCTAAAGAGGCTCCATCGAATCAATTGTGGGCCATGGGGATCATTGCCGGTCTCTGTATTTTTGTGGGAACATTTCCGAATGCCTTCCTCTATCCGATGCTTCCTGAGGTGGTCGATAAAATGTACAAACCGTACACCTGGGCGCATGTTACCGATCTGCTGGCTTTGCTATTGTCCAGTGCTCTGGCATTCACTCTGTTGCTGCGAGCGGGCTTTTATCCGGCCGCGATGCGCTCTACCAATGTTGATTTTGACTGTCTCTATCGAAAGAGCGGCAAGGGAATGTACTTTGCTTTCGATAAATTGTTTAACGGAGCGAATCAGTTTTGTAAGACGCTATTCTTCGACAAGATCGCTGGAGCACTGAGTAGCTTCTTCGTAGCAGCTCCGTCTACTTTGCTTAGCTGGTTTGCCGTTCCGGTCTGGAAAATCCAGGGCAAATCCGACGACGAAATCGACTGCCTGAAAGAGAATCTGTTCGCCGTTGGCCGGGCCGGTGCGTTCCCGATTGGCTTGACCGCGCTGCTTGGGGTGTTGCTACTGGCGCTGTTGTCGGTGATCTTTGTGCTGAAGTAGATACAGCCATGTTCACCGGAATTGTTGAGGAAAAAGGAACTGTTGCCGCATTGCAGCAGGTGGAGACTGGTGCGCAGCTGAGAGTGCAATCCTCATTTACCGGAGAAGTCGAGCTGGGCGAAAGCGTTGCTGTTAACGGAGCCTGCCTGACTGTTACTACTGTTGAAGATGATGTAATGGTCTTCGACCTTTTGCATGAAACATTGCGCCTCACAAATCTCGGTGAATTAAAATCCGGCTCTCCTGTGAATCTGGAGCGCTCGCTGCGTATCGGCGATCGACTGAGTGGACATTTCGTTCAGGGGCACGTAGACGCTTGCGCTAAAGTGATTCGCTACGACAGGGTTGGTCAGGATCATCAATTGGTGGTTTCGTTGCCTGAGGAGTTTGCCCGGTTGATGGTTCACAAAGGCTCGATCTGCGTCAATGGCATCAGCCTCACTGTCGCCGAACTGGGCGAATCCGATTTTACCATCTGGATCATTCCTCACACGCATGAAGTCACCAGCCTCTCTGTTGTTGAAGCCGGGTCGCGGGTGAACCTGGAGTTCGATATGCTGGCTAAGCACATCGAGCGATTGCACGGTGATCGGTAGGTTTTTCCGATTGAGATCACGGATCGACTGGGCTACGAAACAGCCATGATTCGTGCGCTCTTCTTCACACTAAGCTTTTCGCTTTTCGGCACTATTGCGCAGGCGGAGTTGAAACTGGCCTCGCCTTTCACCGATCACATGGTGTTGCAACGAGACACAGACGTTCCGGTGTGGGGCTGGGCAAATCCCGCGCAGGAAGTCGAGGTTTCCTTTGCTGGTCAGAGCAAGACAGCTAAGGCGGACCGGCGCGGCAAGTGGATGCTTTCCCTGGATGCTCTGAAAGGCACCAACGAAGGTAGAGATTTCGTTGTCAAAGCAGGGAAAGATTCCGTCACCCTGAAGGATGTGGTGGTCGGCGAAGTATGGATTTGCTCAGGCCAATCGAATATGCAATTCGGTCGCTCTGGTTTGGAATCACTGGAGGGGCTTTCTGAAACGGGACTCCGGTCATTCGAGGTGAAAAGAACGGTGGCATTCACTGAACAGGAAGAACTCGAAGGCGAATGGAAAGTGGAAGGCTCATCGAGTGCTGTCGCCTTCGCGTTTTCGCACCACTTTGCCAGACAGATCGACGGCCAGTTTCCGGTCGGCATTTTCCTGACTGCCTGGGGCAGCTCAGCGATCGAGGCCTGGATGCCACGCGATATGGCCGATGAAGTGCCGACTTTCAAAACGGCCCTGTCGGAATGGGATGCCAATGAGGAAGCACAGGCTCAGGTCAAAGCTGCCCTCGCCAAGGGCAAGTGGGAGCGAAATGACGACGTCTTCATGCGCCGTCAGGTGAATATCGTCTACAACGCCATGATGAAACCGCTGGCTCCTTTCGCCTGCAGTGGATTGATTTGGTATCAGGGAGAACGAAACGAGCGCTACATGTCCGGCATGCCGGAGAGTCCCTGGTATCACCGGGTCGGCAGCATCGAAGACTACGACGACACCCTGAAAGCCTGGGTGCAGCGCTATCGAAAAGAGTGGCAGCGCGACAAGATGAAATTTTACATCGTGATGCTGCCCGGATTTGAAACGGTGCTGGGAACCAGCCCGACCAAAGACCCAAAACACCCTACCGCTCACGGTCGCGCCTGGATGCGGGAGTCGCAGCTCAAGGTGCTCGATTTACCCCACACTGCAGTGGCCAACAGTATCGACCTCGGACATCCAACCAACAATCATCCGCGGGACAAGGCCCCGATTGGTGAAAGACTGGCACTGCTTGCTGCTCGCGATGTGCTCGGCAAAGAAGTCGAGGCCTCGGGTCCGGTCTTCGACAAACTGGAGGAAAAGGGGAATCAATTGGTGGTTCACTTCAGCCACGCCGGTGGCCTAAAGACCAAAGACGGTGAGTCGCCGCAAGAATTCTGGATCGCCGGTGCCGATGGCAAGTGGAGCTCGGCCAACGCTCAAATCGAAGGCAGCACGGTGATCCTAAAATCAAAAGAGTGCCCGAATCCGAAGCACGTTCGCTACGCCTTTACCGGGATGCCGAAGGTCAATCTAGTTAATGGTGCCGACCTGCCTGCTTATCCGTTTCGAACGGATGACTTTGCGCCGTGATTACCCGGGCCAAACCCCGGAAAAAACCTCTGCCGCAGGTCCAGTTTTGAAAACGTGATTGGTCTCCTCATCCCAGCGAAGCTTCAAGGTGCCACCAAGTAGGTGATTGGTAATTTCGCGCTCGGTGACACCGGCCAACACACCGGCGACGCAGACAGCGCTGGCACCTGTTCCGCAAGCCAGGGTCTCGCCTGACCCTCGCTCCCAAGTGCGTTGCTTGACTTCGGTCCGGGAAACGACTTCGACAAACTCGACATTTACCCGGGCCG
>JAHDCN010000591.1 GCA_020629815.1 Verrucomicrobiota bacterium | reverse complement strand
AGCAGACAAAAGAGCTGCTATCAGGTTCGATCCAACATTGGGGGCATTTGGGTGATGAAGGGCATTCGAGAGATTCTTCGACTCGTTCCTCGCTCAGAATGACATTCTGAGGAGCATCTTTCCCCGGAACCAATTCAATTGCCCTAACTCCGCTCCACGCTACATTCCCGCTCACCCTTTTTGTAAACCGTGAGCGAATCCCTTCCGCGTGTAGCCATTCTCAATATCGTCGGTCTGACTCCGCGTCATATCGGCGACGACACACCGTTTATTGCCGAGTTCGCGGCTCGCGAGGCCAACTCCACGACCACAGTCACACCTCTATTGCCCGCAGTCACATCGACAATGCAGGCTACCTTTCTGACTGGGCGTCCACCTGGCGAGCATGGAGTCGTCGGCAACTACTGGTATGATCGCGACTACGCTGAGCACCGCGGCTGGAAGCAATCCAACCGATTAGTGCAGGGCGAAAAAATTTGGGAAACCCTCCGCAAAGACAATCCCGACTACACCTGCGCCAAGGTCTTCTGGTGGAACAATATGTATTCCACTGCCGACTATCAGATCACGCCTCGCCCCATCTACTGCGCTGACGGCAAGAAGGTGTTCGATATTCAGACCTGGCCGATGGATTTGCGCAAACGAATCAAGCGCAAGATCGGCAAGTTCCCCTTCCCTGCTTTTTGGGGACCGGCGGCCGGCATCGAATCCAGCCGTTGGATCGCCGAATCTGCCAAGTGGTTTGAAGACAAGTTTTCACCAAACCTGAATCTCGTTTATCTGCCTCACCTCGACTACAACCTCCAGCGAATTGGTCCCGAAGATCCGAAAATTGCCATCGACCTGAAAGAAGTCGATGACGTCGTTGCCGATCTCGTCACTCATCTGGAAAAGCGCGGAGTCCAAGTCATTCTGCTCAGCGAATACGGCATCACCCAGGTCGATCGACCGGTGCATCTGAACCGCATCTTTCGCGAAAAAGGATGGATCGTATGGCGCGACGAGTTGAAACGGGAAACGCTCGACATCGGTAACTGCAAGGCCATCGCCATTCCCGATCACCAGCTTGCGCATATTTACCTGAATGACGATTCGATTCTGGACGAGGTCCGCGAAACTCTGGAATCAACAGAAGGCGTGGAGAAGGTTCTGACCGGTGATGAAATTCGCGCTGCCGGTCTCGATCACGAACGCAGCGGCGACCTGGTCGCGATCTCTGATGAACGCAGCTGGTTCACCTACTACTACTGGAAGAAAGACCGCAAAGCGCCTGATTTCGCCCGCACCGTCGATATCCATCGCAAGGCAGGATACGATCCGGTAGAGCTGTTTCTCGATCCAAAGATCAAGC
>JAHDCN010000116.1:5201-8389 GCA_020629815.1 Verrucomicrobiota bacterium | reverse complement strand
TGCCTGTTGATTCAGCAGCTGAAAAAGGTGCCGGCCTTCCTTTGTGGAGTTGCTGTTTGGAACTTGATCATGCACTTCCTCGATCTGTATTGGATCACCATTCCTGAGCGTGCGGTTTCCCTGACTGGCGGTGAGTTGAATCGTATTCCCGGAGCGTGGATGTTCGATATCCTCGCCTTTGTATCCGTTGGTCTGATTTTTGTTGGTGTGTTCCTCTTTATTATTGGGCGCAAGAGCCTGTTCCCTTGTCGCGATCCGCGCCTGGATGAATCCCTGAACGTGGTGAACTAAGATTTTTTTCTGAGGCAGAATGAGTAATCAAGACACAGAATCCACTGGATCAGCCCTCAAAGGGTTTTTCGATGGCCTGATTATCTTCCTGATCTTCGGGGTGATCTCTGCCCTTCTTTTCTCCGGCTACGCTGGTGGCAAGCAGGCGGATAAGGACTACAAGGGAGTTTTTGATCAGGCCACTCGCGATCAGCGCGACGCCAATCTGGCGGAAGTCAGCGAAGCGCAGGCGAAACTGGTTGATGCCGGTGCCGTTGCTGCTGCGATGAAAAAGGTGACTGCCGGAGCCGGTGGTAAGAAACCCGCCAAAACAGATCTCGTAGTTCCGGGATCCCCTACATTTTTGAAACAGGCTGCTGAGCAGGCTGCGCCCGCTGAAGAGGAAAAAACGGAAGCAGAGGGCGAGAAGAAAGCCGAGTAACAACAAGGCAGACGAAATTTTACTATGACGAAGGAAGCAAGCGTTGAGGACATTCGGGAAAGAGCGGCAATTGACCGCTCCACTCGTTTTCCTGTGATGTTTTTCTTTACCTCGGCCGCAGCCTGGTTGCTGGTGGCGACTTTGCTCGGATTCCTCAGTGCTCTGAAGCTGCGGGTCCCGACTCTCGGGGAAGCGCTGCCTTTCTGGCTGGAGCCATTTGTTTCCAATCAGTTGATGGGCTACGGCCGCCTGATGCCGGCGCATATGCTCGCGCTGGTTTACGGTTGGGCGATCCAAGCTGGTCTCGGTGTTTTGATTTGGCTGATTGCGCGACTGTCGCGCAGTGAAGTTCGCTATCCGGTCCTGATTACCGTCGCTGGACACATCTGGAACCTCGCGGTTGCTCTTGGTGTGGCCACCGTCATCTTCGGTTTCGGTCGTTCGATTCCCTGGTTGGATTTCCACAAATCACTGTGGCCGATGTTTGCCATTGCCTACATCCTGATAGCGGTTTGGATCATTCCGATGTTCCGCAATCGACGGTCCAGTTCGATTTATATTTCCGAGCTTTATTTGTTAGGTGCGGCCGTCTGGTTTCCGTGGATTTTCTTCACCGCCAACTTGCTGATTAACAAGGGCAGTGCCCCGACTATCGGTGCCGGTGCTGGTGCCTGGTATGTGACCAACCTGATTTACTTTTTCATGGTGCCGATCGCGCTCGCGGTGGCCTACTACATCGTGCCGAAAATTGTCGGGCGTCCGCTCTACAGTTACCCCGTGGCATTCGCTGCCTTCTGGGGATTGGCGTTTCTCTCCGGTTGGACAGGCTTTGCCCGCTATATGGGCGGACCCTTCCCTGCCTGGATGAGTGCCATTGGCGGCACAGCAGCTCTGTTGATCGTGATCGCGATTGCAGTCTCTCTGCTCAACATTCACATGACTTTGCGCGGCAGTATTAAGCTGACCAACTATTCGCCTGCTCTGCGTTTCACCATGGCCGGCATGGGAATGCTTGGTTTGTATGCGATTCTCTCGGCAATCGGCTCGACTTTCTGGTTCGGTAAATACCTCCAGTTCACTCACTTTATCGTCGGGCTGGATACGCTTGCGGTATACGGCTTCTTCTCGATGACCTTGTTTGGTGCGATTTACTTCATCGTTCCCCGGATCGCCGGAGCGGAGTGGCCGAGTTCGAAAAAGATTTCCCGTCACTTCCTGCTCAGCGCCTACGGTATTGGAACGCTGGTTGCCTGTATGTTGGTTGGTGGTATCGCTCAGGGCGGTGACTTGCAGCGCTGGAATATTCCTTTCGGTGTCTCCTACACCAATGCCGGAGCCTACATCATTGGGCGCACCATTGCCTGGTTGCTGATCCTGGTTTCCAACCTGTGGTTCTTCTGGCAGCTGTTGATGATTTTTATTGGAAAAGGCCGCAAGTCCAGTGGACCGACCTTGTTGAACACGGAGCCCGGCAAAGCCGAGAGTGCCGAAGCTGCAGCCAGCATGGCGACCTCACATCACTAAGTTGGAAAATTTCGCAGAATGAATTCGAATCAGTTTTGGAAAAATATCCTGCTTCTTGGGCTCGCTTTCGCGTTGCCCTGGATTTTCCTCATCGTTGGGCCATTTGCTAAGCAGTCCCAGGCTGAGCCGCGTGCCTATTCTGAGGCCGAGATCGAAGCCGGTGGTGCCGGAGTCGGTGCCAGCTTCCCGGATCCTTCCTCCGAGAATTACCGCAACGGTGCCGGTGCCGGTGCAAAGATTTACGAAGCTGAAGGCTGTGCCTACTGCCACACGCAAATGATTCGTCCGACCTACGCCGGACCGGATCGCTGGCGTCCAGGCTGGGCCGGTCGTGAAGAAGAAGGTCTCTTGCGGGAAACCGAACCGGAAGATTACTATGGCGAAGGCGTGGCCAAATTGGGCTACCAGCGTATCGGACCAGATCTTTCCAACGTAGGTTATCGTATTACCAGTCGTGAAGAAATGCACCGTCACCTGGTGGATCCTTTGAGCATCAATGCAGACAGCGGAATGCCAGCCTATAAACATTTGTATACGCCTTCTCCACGAGGAGACGGTTGGGCTCCTACCGGAAGAGCGGAAGCTCTGGTCACCTATCTTTTGAGCCGTAAAAAAGACGCCAAGATTCCCGAATGAGCAGCGATACGGATAAGAATTTGGATTACGAAGGCGGAACTGCCAACGTAGTGGACATGCACGACTCCGTGCGCCGGGAAAAGGTGCTGGAGAGCGAAGGGCATGAAAGCCTCGGTGTGATTGCTTTGATCATCGGTGCGGTGTTGCTGTTGCTTGGTGGTGGGCACCTGTTTTCCTACGCCAGCTCGAATACCTTTGCGGATCATACTCCTGCTCCGCGTCCGGCTGCGGATGGTGCTGGAGCTGGTGAAGAAGACATTGCCTGGATCGACAAATGGATGAAGGACGGCAAAAAGGTCTACGGAAGTTGTGTGGC
>JAHDCN010000116.1:3532-5101 GCA_020629815.1 Verrucomicrobiota bacterium | reverse complement strand
GGTGGAGCTGCATTTGATGAGGCCGCCCTTTTGGCGATTCCGGCAGACGCAAATCTGCCCGGTTCCAAGGTGGATTTAGAGACCGGAAATCCGGTTCAATAAGAGAGAATTTGGTTCACGAAACGAAGTTCGGACGTATTACTTTAATATGAGCGCAACGACAGCAGACGCACACGGCCACGACGAAGATCACGATCATCACGATCTGCCCTTCTGGAGGCAGTATGTTTTCTCAACCGATCACAAGGTGATTGGTCTGCAATACGGGTTTACCTCGCTTTTGTTCCTCGCTTTCGGGTTTTTCCTGATGATGGTCATGCGCTGGAGCATTGCCTATCCGGAGCAGGGGGTACCTTTGCTTCAGGATTTGCCGTGGTTCCAGACCTGGCTCGATGATGATGGCCGTGTGACCGGTGATCTCTACAATATGTTCGGTGCTATGCACGGAACGATCATGGTTTTCCTTGGCGTGGTGCCACTGGCCTTCGGTGCGTTCGGTAACTACGTGACTCCGCTGCAGATTGGTGCGCCTGATATGGCGTTCCCGCGTTTGAACATGGCCAGTTACTGGTTCTTCCTGCTCGGCGGGATTCTCATGTTCGTCAGCTTCTTCCTGCCTTCCGGTGCGGCCAAGGCGGGGTGGACCAACTACTCGCCGCTGGCGACGACGACCGATATCAATTTCTCTGACCTATTCTGGACCGGGCAAACACAATGGCTGGTCGGAATGGTATTTCTGATTACTTCCTCATTGCTAGGTGCGGTGAACTTCATTTGTACCATCATCAATCTCCGCTGTCGTGGCATGAGCTGGATGCGGATGCCTTTCTTTGTATGGGCGATGTTGGTCACCGGTTTCCTGCTGTTGCTGGCTTTCCCTCCGCTTGAGGTGGCTGCGATCATGCAGCTGATGGACCGCATGGCTGGAACCAGTTTCTTTGTTCCGACTGGCTTGAATGTTGGCGGTATGGCATTTGATGCTGCCGGTGGTGGTAGCCCGCTGCTTTACCAGCACTTGTTCTGGTTCCTGGCTCACCCTGAGGTGTATGTTTTGATTCTGCCTGCGATCGCGATCGTTGCGGAGATTATCCCGTGTAACACTCGTCGTCCGCTGTGGGGCTACAAGACCATGGTCTACGCCGTGATGGTGCTCGGTTTCCTGGCTTTCATCGTGTGGGCTCACCACATGTATCTGACTGGAATGGGGACGGCGATCTCGACCTTCTTCCAGATAACCACGGTTCTGATTTCGGTGCCGTCGGTGATCCTGATTACCTCGCTGCTGATTTCGATGTGGGGTGGTTCGATTCGATTTAATACCCCGATGTTGTTCGCTACCGCTTTCATTCCGATGTTCGGTATTGGTGGTCTGACAGGTCTGCCGCTGGCGTTCAGTCTGCCGGATCTGCACCTGCACGATACCTACTACGTGATTGGTCACTTCCACTATGTGGTGGCACCAGGGACGATCTTTGGCCTGTTTGCCGGTATCTACCACTGGTATCCGAAGCACACCGGTCGCATGATGAGTGAAACGCTCGGGAAGCTGCACTTCTGGCCTTCGCTGAT
>JAHDCN010000116.1:0-3432 GCA_020629815.1 Verrucomicrobiota bacterium | reverse complement strand
TTTGTGATCAACATCTTCATCAGTGCCTTCGTTGGCAAGAAAGTGAAGAACGACAACCCATGGGACGCGACTACGCTGGAGTGGAGCACACCGACTCCGCCGCCACATGGAAACTTTGCCAGCGAGCCGGTAGCCTACCGCGACCCGTACGAATACAGCGCGCCCGGAATTGAAGGCGACTTTATTGGCCAGTTTGAGGACGACCCTGCCGTGATCGGAGATCGCGACGAGGAAAGCAAAGAGGCTGAAGCCCATTAACCTGAATTTTTCACTCCTAAAATATCATCTGATCGATCATGGAGATTCCTTATGAAGTGACACCGCGCCGGGACACCGGCCTGTTCAATGCGAAGCTGGGCATCTGGTTGTTCCTGGCTTCCGAGGTCATGCTTTTTGGAGGCCTGTTTTCCTCTTACGTTTTCCTGCGTGTGGGTGTAGACGACGGTCTCGACAACCCCTGGCCCTGGGGCTTGAACGTGCAAAACGAATGGCTGGGTTTCATCAACACCCTGGTTTTGATTTTTTCCAGTGTGCTGGTGGTTTTCGCCTGGCTTGCGATTAAAGAGCGGAACTTTCGGAAGTATCAGATCCTCATGTATTTGGTGGTCGGTTGTGCTGCCGTGTTCATGGTGATCAAAGGCTTCGAGTACAAAGGCAAGCTGACTCACCACTTCGGCGTGAAGTTGAATGACAACACCGTGCTGGAAGGGGAACTCTACAATCACGGCACCAATCGAATTATTTTCTCCGGTGAAAAGGCAACCTTCGCTCTGCAGGGTGGTCTTCCCGGGTTCCTGAAAGATCTCCGAGGTGAGACACCGACCTTCGCTGTGGAAGGAACGGACGAAAAACTGAAGGGAGCCGATGAGGTAAAATCCTGGTTCCTGAAGAAACGTCGCGAGTATACCCAGGCCTTAGTGGAAGAGCGGAAACGCTACCGTGCCGAGAAAGCCGCCCAGGAAAACTGGAACGGTAAGGGGGAGGCACCGCCAAAACCGACCACCGTTGGTGATGGCATGAAGGCTCGTAACATTGCGAGTTCTGCAACACTCGTCGCCGAAAAACCTTTTGAGATTCACGGTCATGCCCGTTCTGTAGTGATGCACAACGACAGCTCCCTGAGCTACAAGGACGGTGGCATCGTCAACGGCAAACTGGTCGACGACGTCATCAAGTTCGTTCCTCACCAAGTCGATATGCAACTGGTTCTCCCGCAGAACCAGCGTGACTCCATGGCCTGGAAGCTTGACGGCATGGACTACGTCAAAAAGCAGTATTTCGAGCAGCAAAAAGAATCCTATGACGAGCTGATCGATCACTACAAAGACAAGCCGATCCCGGAGAAAATGCTGCGTGGTCATATCCTCAATTTCCACGAGGTGCACATGCATCACGATGATCATGGGGACGACCATGCTTCGACTCACGAATATACTTCCGAGCCAACTGCTCCGGCAGCTGGAAAAGGCGAAGGCAAAGCAGGAGTCGATTACGTTGCGATTCCACGCGATCAAATCAAGTTCATGGGCTTCCACGGCCCGCGCTACAATACTTATTTTGCGATCTACTTCACCATGACCGCCCTGCACGGTTTGCACGTGGTAGGTGGTGCGCTGGTCCTGTTGTTCTTCACTATTTTCGGCAAAAAGCTTTACCAGAAAAATCCGGAGCATCTCGCCAACCGCGTTGAAGTCGGAGGACTGTTCTGGCACTTTGTAGATCTGGTCTGGATCTTCCTGTTCCCGCTCATGTATCTGCTGTAAGTTTGAAATTTGACTAAGAGAAATGGCTGACTCCGCAGAAGAAATCGAAAAGCACAAGAAGCTCTATGCTCTCATTGGCTGGACTTTGGGTGGCTGTACCATGCTCACTCTACTACTGGGCATCTGGGCTCCTCTTGACGTAGGTCCTCCCGGTCCAACTCCGGGTGATTATGTGATCGGTCTTGGACTCGCTGGCTTCAAAGCTTCCCTGGTGGCGCTGATTTTCATGCACCTCAATCACGAGCGTGGTTTGATTTACAAGACCCTCGTTTTTACCGTGCTGTTTTTCATCAGCTTGATGGGTTTGACGCTTTTTAACGAATCCGATCCGATCGTCGAACAATTTGATACTCACAAGACCGTTGAAGGCGAGCTGCTTGAACCGATCCAGCACCCCACCTTTGAAGACGTGGACGCAAAAGCCCACTGAGATCTGCTAACTACGCGCTAACCACTAAACCCTAAAACAATGTCGCTAAAACACTTCCATATTGCCTTTGTCGCTATTTGCGTGATTTCGGCATGGGCGTTCGCTGCCTGGTGTTTGGCGGCTCCCGGTTTAGATAGCGGATTGCGCGGTTTGGGTGTAGTGAGCTTTCTTGGTGGAGTGGCACTGCTGGTTTACGGCGTGCGCTTTTACCGCAAAATTAAAGACCTGGTTCTGTAGCCTGAATGAGCTTTTCCTTTCCAGAAGTATTTCAACCAATCCTCGCCTGCCCCATGTGTGCCGGCCAGGGCGATGGTAATACTTTGATGGCGGCAAATTCTGCCATTGCAGTATTGCTGGTGATACTCTTTCTGGTTTTGGGGAGCTTTCTTTCCTTCATTTTTTTCCTCGCCAAGAGGGCCAAACAGTTTGCCGCAGAAGAAAACGGGCCGACCTAACAGGGTATGGTCACTGACCTAACCCTGTTGACTCAGATATTTTAGATACTTTTCAGACAATGATTGAGTGGATTAACGACATAATGAAGATGCACGACATCGGGTCGACGCATGGCCATACCGGCAACCACATGCTCGGGCTGATTCATTGGTTCATGGTCGTGCTGGGCATCTTCTGGACCGGTTTCCTGGTAATTGTGCTCTACAAGTTTCGGGTGAAGAAAAATCCCAAGGCGAGCTACAGCGGAATCACCTCTCACTTCACGACTCATCTGGAAGTCGGTGTCGTGATTGTTGAGGTCGTCCTTCTGATGGGCTTCGCCTTCCCGCTCTGGGCGAAACGTGTTGATCGCGACAAGCGCCCGACAGGGGAAGACGTCGTCAACCTGCGCGCCGTCGGTGAGCAGTATCGCTGGACCTTCCACTACGCTGGCAAAGATAAGAAACTTGGGCTGACGTCCTACGAGCGAGTCGATGCCGGAACCAACGGAATTGGTCTGGTTGCCGAAGACCCGAACTCCGCTGACGACTTTGTTTCCATCAATGATCTCAAGCTCCCGCGTGGACGCCCGATCGTGATTCAGGTGACTTCCAAAGACGTGATCCACGGATTGCACATCATCCCGATGTTCTCCCAGCAGGACGCGATCCCCGGCAGTGAGATCCCGATGTGGTTCTTCCCTGAGAAAAACATCGAGTCCAACATTGTTTGTGCTCAGCTCTGCGGAGCCGGCCACGCCCAGATGGTAGCCTACGTCTCCATCGTCGATCCCGAAGAGTTCGA
>JAHDCN010000115.1 GCA_020629815.1 Verrucomicrobiota bacterium | reverse complement strand
TAACCCCCGAAATCAGCAAGGCGAACCAGGAATCAGGCGTCCAGTTTTGGGCGCCTGATTCATTGCCGGGAAGACTACTTCCACGTTTCATCAAAGAACCCGGATTCTACGATCACGCCGGGCGCATTCTCATCCGGATCTTTTTCGAAACTGACAATTGCCCAATCCGGAAGCTTCGGATTTTGCAGAGAATTGGTTCTATCGTGCGCTTCGCGGAAGGTCGGCCCACTGTTGACCACAACGTAGCGATTCGGGTTCACCGGATTGGGAAAAATGAAAACCGGGACATGAGTCGCAGCATCGTATGTTTTACCCCGAAACTCGAAGCTCTCCGAAGTCCAGTTAGTCACGGGCAACTTCGCCGCGATCTCCGCAATCATCGGATTTGACTCAGGATCACCCCACAGAATCAGGTTGGAATTTTTCATATCCCCTGAGTCGAGCATCGATGCCCGCTCTTCGTAAAGCTTGCCGCGAAACAGCGACTGCCAACGGCTGCGAAAATGATCGAGCTCAAAGTTTACCCAGCGGGCAAGCGCTCCATTCTTTGGATCATCCCGTGGCCCGACGACCACGAAAGAAGAAAGGAAAGCGTCATCAATCGGCCCCTGAAGGCCGGGACGTTTCCGAGTCTCGTTCGCTTCGCCCCAATTCCATTTCCCATCGCTGCCCCTGACAATCGAAAGTGACGTAATCGGAAATCCGGGACTTTCGCTCTTCAGCTTCTGATCATCGATTTGAATGGCAAAGGACCCGATATCGAGATCGTTGGGAGCATTGATTTCGAGCGAAGAAACGTTCGCTGTTTTCAGGGAAATTGACTGATTCCCGTCATCCCACTTTGCGCTGACCCGAGTGTCCTCCCAATGAGAGTCGAGTCCAGTCAAAGTCAGCCAGTGATGCTTCGCATAGCGCAGCGTGCGCGTTTGAAGCTCGATCGACTTCGGATGCGGATCATTTCCTTTTTCCCACGCGTCCTGGAGAAAATCCCAAATCTGAGCAACAGAGGCCTCGTCATATTTGTGCCCCATTTTCGCTCCGATGATATGGGGAATCTCGCCGCCTTCTCCCTTCATCGCCTCAACCATCACATCCGCTGCCTGCTTTTGCTTATCTTCTTCGCCGGAGTAGGCAAGCACCGGACCGTTGAGAAAGTTGCGAACGTAGTTGGGCGTATCGTATACCTGCCAGAGCGTCTGCTCATTTTCCGAAGGAAATTTATCCGGCGTGAGCTTGTTGTACTGAGCCGTTTCCGCAAAACCAGCACCGGCATGGACCGCACAAAACTGATCCCGATAGTGCGCCCCGATATGCCAGGCACCGGCTCCACCCATCGAGAATCCGCCCAAGGCAATCTTCTGCGGATCAATGTTGTAGTCTCTTTTGACTGCCTCAATTGCTTCGAAAACGTCAATTTCCCCGCCATGTTTCCAGCCAATACACTGACGCCCGAATGGATGCAGAATGATGCAGTCTTGCTGATCTGCCACCATGCCGCCCAAAGCCTGACTTTTGGTGAGACAGCGTTTCAGAAAATGCAGATCGGTGACCTTGTCGCCACGCCCATGCAACCAAACCAATAGCGGCACAGGCTTGGACAGATCCAGATTCTCCGGAATCTCCAAACCGAAAGGCTGGAAACTTTTATCGATACTCGATTGGTAACCACGAATCACCAGCCCCCGCTGATCCGTCCAGGAATGCGTGTCTTTTTCGTTCAACTCGACAAACCGCTCGTCCGCGATTGCCAGAATTTCTTCGGCGAGAGGAAACTCCTCTTTCTTGAAAAATTCGTTGTGCTTCAGAGCAAACTCAACAGCCTTCGCCAGAGCACCTACATCGCCAACGTAAGCATTATCTTCGATTTCCCAGAGGCGATCGGAATAGTCTTTGATCCGGCGATCCAGCTTCTCCCGCTTCTCTGCTGGATACTCCAACCCATTGGTCGGCGGAATGCGACGCTGTATCTCCGGGATCGCTTGTGTTTCGTCCTGCGCGAAAACGGGCAGAAAAAGAGCAAGAGCCGGAAACAGAAAAACAAGATACTTCATACAACGAGTCGTGGAGAAAATGTTACCACGATCCGATGATGTGTTGGCAAAAATCTCGAACGGAAATCCGACTTAGTTGCCGTTAGTCGATTCGCTCTTCGGTGATCGGATCAATCCAGTGTTTCACTCGACCACCTTGAATCAGAGCTTTGCAATCGACCGGAAACTTTCCAAAGATCGTCGCTACTTCGAAATGAACAGTCACTGTATCATAGGTTCCCGGGTAGTCGCCCCGGACTGTCTCTGATCCATTCCATTTGAAGGTTTTCGCTTCCTCCAATGTGACCGATGGACATTCTCCCGCCTTAATGCTGGCTTTCACCGGACCAAAGCGGGGATCACCGGAATCATCAGCAGGTCCCTGCTGGCCGGTAAGAGAGGCTAACAAACTGGGATTCGCTTCGAGGGCTGCTTTCGCCTTCGCCCGCGCAGACTGGATTTGATTGGTTTTGAATGCCACGAAATCATTGTAGCGCTTCGTGATTCGCTGTTTGAAATCGGTGTTCTCCACTTTGACCTGCGACGACTGAGCTGGATTGGCCACATTCGCAATCACCAGCACATCGCCGGAGAGACGAACAGGCTTCAGAGGCGATCCGGGAGCTACGCTGGATGAGCCAATCTTTTGACCATTTACAATCAAGTCAAAGGGAACAGGGACATTCGCAGCTACCTCTTTCGGGTAGGCATTCGCCGGAACAGCTGTCCAGTTCTTCACAATGTCCATCAGAGGAATAATCTCCGGCATCGGATAGCGCTTCTCCAACAGCTGATCGATTTCCGATTTCGGCTCAGGTTTCGGGGCTTTGGCAACCGGCTTTGGTGCTGCTGGCTTGGAAGCGACTGGCTTTGGTTCCGGCTTCGGAGTCGCAGGTTTGGCTACCGGCTTCGGTGTATTAGCAGCCGGCTTCGCGGTTTCACCAGTGAGAACCCGACCATCTGCCGTCATAGCAGTCTCTTTCCCACCCATCAAAGGCTTGATGTAGGGATCGTATGCGAAGAAAAGACCGGCTGCTAATGCGCAGATAACCAGAAGAATGCCAAAAAATTTCATATCGAAAAAGGTAGGGTTTGAGCAACGGATACGTTGACTGTGAATGATTTGCAAGCGAGGTCTGATTTGTGACAAAGACTCGCATTGTTTTTATGGGCACGGGGGAAATCGCGATTCCCTCGTTGAAGTGGCTACTAGGCCCCGGTTCCAACGATTTTTTCGTGGCTGGTGTCTATACGCAGCCGGATAAAAAGGTTGGCCGAAAACAGATTCTCACTCCGCCGGAGATCAAAGTAATTGCAGAACAGCATGGCATTCCTGTGTTTCAGCCGGAGACATTCCGCAAGAACGAGCAGGCATTGGCTGAGCTGAAAGCTTTGCAGCCGGATATTGCAGTGGTCATGGCCTATGGCCAAATACTTCCCCAGTCTGTGATCGACGCTCCGAATTTGGCATGTGTGAACCTGCATGCTTCCCTGCTGCCAAGACACAGAGGGGCATCCCCGATTCAAGCTGCGATTCGCGATGGTGACGCCGAAAGTGGAATCACCTTGATGCACATCGTCAAAGCTTTGGATGCAGGCGACATGATTTTGAAATCGGTAATCCCGATCGAGCCCACCGATACAGGCGGCAGTCTGCACGACAAACTGGCCGAGCTCGGACCGGGTCTGTTAGCTGAGGGCCTGCCTCTTCTTGCAAGCGATTCTGCTCCCCGTGAGCCGCAGGATGAAACGGCAGTCACTGTGATTGGAAAATTATCCAGAGAAGATGGGCGCATCGACTGGAACCGACCGGCAGATCAAATCGAGCTGCTGATCCGGGCCTATGATCCATGGCCGGGCACACACACCACTTTCGAAAGTGAGGACGGGAAAATTCGACAAATCAAAATCTTTCCGCACTGCAGTACCGGCGGCTCAACCGATCAGAACCCGGGAACCATTCTCTCGTCAGACAATCAATTAATCATCGCCTGTGGCAATGGTAGCAGCCTGATTTTGGAAGGTCACCTTCAGTTGGAAGGCCGCAAGCGATTGCCTGTGGGCGAGTTTTTGCGCGGATTTGAGGGGAATGCCGGTGACTCGTTCAGCTGACAGCACTGCTTACATTCCACTTGGAAAAGGCGGCGACATGGGGAATGGTGGACGAACTTTTTTCTTTCCTTGTTCATGCCCAGAGAATTCAAACGAGTCGTCCTCAAACTCAGCGGAGAAGCCCTCCGGGAACCCGGTAGCCACGACAACATTTCCCCCGAGATTGTCGAAGGAATTGCCCACCAGATCAAAGCCGCCCACGAAGCTGGAACCGAGATCTGCATCGTCGTTGGCGGTGGTAACTTTTGGCGGGGCGCATCCGCAGCCGGTCGCGGTATGGATCGGGCAACCGCTGACTATGTAGGGATGCTGGCAACGATTATGAATTCGTTGGCGATTCAAAGCATGCTCGACGCTGTCGGCGTGGAAAGTCGCGTTCAGACCGCGATTGAGATGACCGATGTTGCCGAGAAATTCATTCGTCGCCGGGCAATTCGGCATATTGAAAAAGGCCGCGTCGTGATCTTTGGCGGCGGCACCGGAAATCCATTTTTCACCACCGACACCACCGCTGCACTGCGCGCCAGCGAAGTGGGGGCAGACATCATTTTTAAAGCAACCAACGTCGATGGAGTCTACGACAAGGACCCGAACAAAAATGATGACGCGGTGCGTTTCGAGGAACTTTCCTTCAACGAAGCGCTGTCCCGAAATCTCCGCGTCATGGACGGGACTGCCTTTACTCTTTGCCAGGACAACGAAATCCCAATTGTCGTCTTCGATATGAATGAAGACGGCAACATTCAAAAAGCGCTCTCAGGCGCTGACCTCGGCACAATCATCAGCTAAGTTCTTATCCAAACTGCCTACTATTATGGACACCGATACCCTTCTACTCGAAACCGAAGAAAGCATGCAGAAGGCATCTGACTTCGTGAACCAGGAAATGGCCAGCATCCGAACCGGAAAAGCCAGCCCCGCATTGGTCGAAAATATCAACGTTCACGTCGAAGCCTACGGATCGGCAATGCCCCTCAAACAGATTGCTCTGATCTCAACTCCGGAGCCACGTTTGTTGACCGTTCAGCCGCACGATCCGACCACCATGCCGGATGTGGAGCGCGCATTGAAGGAATCCAGGCTGGGCATCACCCCCGCTTCAGACGGCCGACTGATTCGTTTACCGATCCCCGAGCTTTCTGAGGAACGACGCAAAGATTTGGTAAAAGTGATCCGCGACATGGCCGAGCAAGGTCGAGTCCGGGTGCGAGCCAGTCGAAAAGATGCAATGGATTCCCTGAAAGCAGCTCTGAAATCCAGCGACATCACCGAAGACAGTTTTCACGATATGGAAAGTGAAGTGCAAACCTTGACCGATAAATACGTGAAGTCGATCGATGAGCACCTTGCTGCCAAAGAGGAAGACGTAATGACCGTCTAGTGAGAACCCATGTTTTCTCCTGATACCTATCTCGACTTTTCGCAGACCGATCACGCCGCCCTGTTTGCCGAAGGTGAGCCGGTGTGGTCGCCTCTATCAAAATTTGGCGACTATCTGGAGGAGTTGCTTTCTACCAATCGTCGGATCGAGGGAAAAGTTCACACGCGAGCCGAAGTGGGCGACGATGTATTTGTCGCCGAAGGTGCTGTCGTGGAGGCCAATGCAACGATCAAAGGCCCGGCGTGGATTGGAGCCGGATCAACCGTTCGCAGTGGCGCTTATGTTCGCGAGAAAGTGATCGTCGGTGACAACTGCATGTTGGGTAATTCTTCTGAATTCAAGAACTGCCTGTTGTTTAACAACTGCGAAGTGCCTCACTTCAATTACGTGGGCGATTCTATCCTCGGCTACAAAGCCCACCTCGGTGCCGGGGTAATTTGTTCCAACGTCCGCCTGGATCGCCGCAATATCAAAATCGACGGCAGCGACACCGGACTCCGGAAGTTTGGCGCCATCGTCGGCGACCGAACGGAGGTTGGATGCAACAGTGTGCTGAGCCCCGGATCCATCCTCGGCCGCGATTGCATTGTTTACCCCTGCACCCATTGGCACGGAATTCTCGAGGGCGAAAAAATCGTCAAGAACCTCGCCGAGACAAAGATAGTCCAACGACGGCTCTAAACCGGTTATGATTGCAATTACCCCGATGATTCGGGTCTCGCTTCTTTCCCTCCTAGCGTTTTCGACGGGATTTTCGCAGGAAGCCAATTTCGTGACAGACGCAAAATGGCATTTTTCCCACAAGCTGAAATCGCAGTGGGATAAAGCAGACGCCACGGGCGATGGCATCATTACCATTGCTGACAAAGGCGGCTGGTGGCACAACCGACTCAAAGACAGCAACCAGGACGAGAAAGTAACGCTTGAGGAATTTTCCACTCCCCTGCCGCTGAAAAATGCCGCAAAGAGCTACTATCACGTAGTCTACAAAGAAGCCACTGGTGAAAAGTGCCTGCTCGACATTTATTTGCCAACGAAAAAGCGAGCCGACAAAACACCAGTCTTTTATTTTACCCATGGTGGTGGCTGGGCGGCCGGAACCAAAGACATCAAAGGGAACATGGCGACCGTTTTCGAGTCGATGCTGGCAGAGGGAATTGCCTGTGTCAGCGCTGCTTACCGACTGGTGAAAAAAGAGAACTCACAATCGTTCATGGGAGACTGTGTGACCGATTGCAAGGATGGCCTCCGTTTCATCGCGAAACATGCCGATACTCTCAATCTCGATATTAACAAAGTCTGCGTTTTCGGAAATAGTGCCGGCGGACACATTTGTCTCATGCTCGCCTACTCGCCACCGGAGTCGTTTCCCGGAGAACCTTCGCTGCAAGACTACCGAGTAAAACCGGTAGCTGCCATCAACTGGTATGGCCCTTCTTCCTTTCTACAAGGGTCACTCTTCACTCACCCTTCGGTAAAGGATAAACCCGGAAACCCGAATCGGTTTGCAGGCCGAATGATGCCAAACGGGAAGGCTATCGAATATGTCGACGCCCCGGCAGCACAAAAGAGACTCATGGAGAAACTCAGTCCCGTCACCTACCTGAAAAAAGACAGCGCTCCGGTGCTAACCATCCATGGAGATCAGGACACAACAATTCCCCACATGCATTCCGAGCACTTACTGGAAAAAGCGAAACAGATTGGTGCCAACGTAACCTATCTGGCGGTCACAAACGCTGGTCATGGTTTCAACGAAAAGACCAATCCTCCATTTGAGGAGATCAACCAAACCATGGTTACCTTCGCGGTAAAACAGCTTTTCCCTTAGCATCGAGATTGTCTCAGTTTCAAGCTGCCACAATCCTATTCCTGTTTCGGTTCGACTCCGAGACACTCCAGGATAGCCCGCTCAATTGCTTCCAGTTTTTCGGGATCTTCGATCTTCTTTTCCGAGTGAGTATCGACAAGGAAAAAGCGGTCAATCGCAGCGCCGGCCTGAGTACTGATCCGGGCATTCATGACCTCAGTATCCAAATTTCCGAGGGCAGTAAAAATATCGTAGAGCAAACCGATCCGGTCTTTGGCCTGTAGCTCGAGCACGGTTGCGTCGTCCCGCTCCTGATTATCGAGATACACGCGCTGCGGAATATCGAAATCCAATGGCTCGGCTTGCAAGATGGAAGGTTCACTCTGCTTCCGAATCAGTTCCCGGAAATCGACGTCAGTATCGGAAACATCAAATTCCTTTCTCAAAATATCGCCGATCCTCTCGATCTCTTTTTCACTTTTCACCGGCCCAAAACTCGGCGTACAAACCCGGAAAATATCCAGCACCAGATCATCGTCTCTGGTAAACAGATCCGCTGAGAGAATATTCAGGTTTCGCGCGGCCAAGGCTCCCGCTACTTTCGCAGCCAGGTGATGTCGATTCCAGCCAACCACTTCGACCAGACTGTAGCCTTCATCCGGGCGTGCCTCCCAATTCAGCAGCGGAATCATGCCTTCGTCGGAATCCTTTTTCAGCACCTTGTAGAACTTCCGAAAGTGCTTGATGTGACGCACAATCGAGGTCCGACCGCGATGAGCGAAATAGCGATCGGGCATGCCTTCAAAATGAGCTTCAACCTCTTCCAGATAGGAATCGGACAGCTTCTCCATCACCCGCAATTTCGTATCGGAAACAGAACGGTGAAACTTCTTGTCGAAGGCTTCCCGATTTTCGAAATAGGCGCAGGTCGATTTGTAGAGCTGCTGCATCAACGAAGCCTTCCAGTCGTTCCAGGCTTCTTCATTCGTGCCTTTGGAATCAACGTAGGTGAACAGGTAGAGCGCCTGCATCGATTTCACATCCTTCACGGTTGCCGCAAAATCCGCCACCACGGCAGGATCGCTCAGATCTTTGGTCGTAGCAGTGCGCCAGAAACTCAGGTGATGATCGACCAGGAACATGATCAGGCGCAGCCGATCACCCCG
>JAHDCN010000590.1 GCA_020629815.1 Verrucomicrobiota bacterium | reverse complement strand
TCTACAAGGATCTCAAAACTCCTCACCTCGATGCTCTGGCAAAATCGGGGGTGCGTGCGACCAACGGCTATTCGTCTGCTCCGCAGTGCGTTCCTTCCCGCGGAGGCTTGATAACTGGCAAATACCAAAACCGTTTCGGTCTCGAAGACAACAACCAGTCACTCAACGGATTTGATGCGGAGCTCACCATCGCCGAGCGCCTGAAGAAAGTCGGCTACGCCACTGGCCAGGTCGGCAAGTGGCATCTGGGTAACACGCAGAACATCACCGACCACGGTTTCGATGATGTCTACGCGAAAAATGCCAACCGCCCTTGCAGCGCCAATTTCACTCTCGACGGCAAGACAATCAAGATGCAGCAGGTCGATGACAAACTCTATCATCTCGATGCCTGCAGTGATGCGGCGGTCACCTTCATCGATCGACACAAGGAGGAACCCTTCTTTCTCTACCTCGCGTATCGCGCTCCCCATGTGCCGCTCGACGCACCGGAAAAATACCTGTCCCGTTTCCCCGGGAAAATGCCGGAGCGACGTCGTCAGGCGCTGGCAATGATTTCTGCGATGGACGACGGCGTCGGTAAAATTGTCGCTAAACTGAAAGAGACCGGCCTGACGGAAAAGACCATGATCTTCTTCATCGGCGACAATGGCGCGCCATTGAAAATCCATAAGATCGATGCTCCGGGCGGCGGTCCGGGCTGGGATGGTTCTTTGAACGAACCTATGAACGGTGAAAAAGGGATGCTGTCCGAGGGAGGGATTCGCGTGCCGTTCCTGATGTCGTGGCCCGGCACATTCCCAGCAGGGAAGGTATACGATGAGCCGATTATAGCGCTCGATGCCACGGCGACCATTGCTGCTCAAGCCGGAGTGGAGTTGAAGCCGAACGAAATGGACGGAGTCGATCTGTTACCACTGCTCACCGGGCAAGCGGCGCCGAAGAGGGAGATCTTCTGGCGCTGGATCGATCAGGCTGCCATTCGAGAAGGAAAATGGAAGCTGCTTCGCGGGGGACATCGAACCTATCTGTTCAATTTGGAAAACGATCCCGGAGAGACTAAGAACCTGAAAGAGAAATGGCCTGAGATATACGCAAAACTCGACAAGAGTTTACACAACTGGAGCAATGAGCTGAAACCGGCCGGTATTTTGAAAGAAGCATCGCGCCCTACTTCGGACACCTATTTTGATCACTACCTGGACGGAAAAAAACCATCGGCTCCCAATGTGAAGGGCAGAAAAGCTAAGACAAAGAAACAATGAGTCGGATAGTTGCCACTTCCCTATTCGAAATTCTGAACTGAGTAAACTGAAAGGCTTATCACTTTCTTTCAGGCGCGCACCGCTCTCCGCCAACGTATCGTTTCAGCAGCGCTCGCATGCTTT
>JAHDCN010000114.1 GCA_020629815.1 Verrucomicrobiota bacterium | reverse complement strand
GTAAATTGCTCACCCAGATTCTTTTGCCATTGGACCTCGCCTTCATGGCTCAGGGAGAACAGACCATGTGATCCGAAGAAAAAGAACACCGACTCGGCATTCACAACAGGCGAGGCCGAAGCCAACGATCCGGTTTCGTGGCCACCTTCTTTCGGCAACTTTTCCGCCAACTCTTTCTGCCAGAGAACCTTTCCGCTTTTGCGATCCACACAGAGCCCGACAAAGATCGCTGAACCCCGGACCGGTAGATTATTGTGAGCGCCAGGCCGACCGGAATACTTGGGCTCTTCCAGTTTTTCCCGACCGGGAATCGCTGTGGTCAGAAAAATCCGATCCCCCCACACTACCGGAGAAGAATGACCAAGACCGGGCAGTTCTGTTTTCCAGACCACATTCGTCTCCTCCGACCATTCCGTTGGCGGATTCGCTTCAGGAGCTTCTCCGGTTGCCAAAGGGCCCCGGAAGGCAGGCCAATGAAGTCCCTCTGCGAAGAGAGTCGCTGAAGTCAGGAAAAGCCCCAACAAACCAGACGTAACCCTGTTCAGTCGCTGACCTAACCCTGTTTGCTCCACGACCTAACCCTGTTAACTCTAGAAAATTTTGCTTCCAATAAAGGCGAAGCCAAACCCGACCAACCCGATAATTGTTGTCAAAACGGTCCAGGACTTCAGTGTGTCTTTCACTGTCATTCCGTAGTAGCGGTTCACGATCCAGAAGCCGGAATCATTCACATGGGAAACAGCTGTTGCACCTGAGGCGATCGCAATGACCACAAAGGCGAGATCGAGGGCCGAATAGGTTCCGTAGGCTGCGATTTCCCCGACAATCGCGGAGGTTGTCACCATAGCGACCGTAGCCGATCCCTGTGCAATCCGAATCACGGTTGCGAGCAAGAAGGCCACCACCACCAGGGAAAAAGATCCGCTAAAGGCAGTCGCCAACGCATCGGCGATTCCTGTTTCTTTCAGGATCGTTTTGAATACACCACCGGCACCAGTGATGAGAATAATAATGCCGGCCGGCCCCAAAGATTTCGTGGCGAGATCAAGCAACTTCTCCCGACCCACGCCCCGGAATATTCCGAGAAACAGCATGGCAACAATTGTGCCAATCATCAGGGCGACCATCGGCTTTCCGCAAAAGGTCAGCACCTGATAGAAAATCGGAGCAGTTCGCAGATTTTCCGCAAGAGCGGCATTGTAGTCGCCAAGGCTCAGGCCCTCGGAAATGCCTCTGGAAAGCACGAAGCGCTCGATGCCCGTGCCGAGCAGAATCAGCAAAATTGGCAGGGCAATGATTCCGGCCACCAGTCCAAAACTCGGGAGATCCTTCTCTTCTTTTTCTTCGACAATATCGAGGGCTTTCGGCACCGGAATGAACATCTTGTTGCCCATCTTCATTCCAATGATCGTGGCAATGATTGAGGTCGGCAGCCCGATTGCAATCCCGACCAAAATCATAGTCCCCATGTCGACTCCCAGGTCGTAGGCAACATACGCCGGCCCCGGTGTCGGCGGCACAAAGGCATGCGTCGTCGCCATGGCGGCTGCCAGAGGTAACCCGAAATACAACAGCGATTTGCCGGTCTTTTTCGTCAGAGAGAAAAGGATTGAGGAAACAATCACCAAGCCCACATCAAAGAACACCGGAATTGAAACGATAAACCCAGTGAGTAGCATGGCCCAGGGGGCACGCTTTTCTCCAAAGATCTTCAAGAGGCCCTGCGCTAAACGTTGCGCGCCTCCGGAATGTTCCAACATGGCTCCGAAAATTGCACCAATGCCAATGATCACGGCGATGAAGCCGAGATTTGACCCCATGCCGTTTTGAATAATTCCGGGAATGTCGGTCAGGGGTACTCCAGCAACGATTGCGGTCAAAGCACTGACAATGAGCAAAGCCAGGAACGCCTGCAATCGGCAGACAATGATCAGGATCAACAGCACTGCAACAGCCCCACCTAACAAGGTGAGCAAAAAACTAAGCGAGTGATCGCTTGCCTGAGCAAGCAAGGGTGAAAACGAGGAAAGCATGGAAGCCATAGGACCGAAGGCTACAAAACCGCCTTTTTTTGTAAACTGAAAAAACCACGCAAACCCAGCCAACAATTTCTCATTTCCGAATTCTCTTTTTCCGCCAACTCGCTAGGATCAAGATCTATGAGCCGTTCCAGCCTCGTCGAATCCGTCCTCGATAATCTTCCCGTCGCGGTTTTTGCGAAAGACGCTACCGACGATTTTCGCTTTGTACTTTGGAATCAAAAGCAGGAGGTAATTACCGGTTTACAAGCCGAAAAGGCAGTGGGTAGAAATGACTACGATCTTTTCTCGAAAGAGTCGGCTGATTATTTTCGGGATGTTGATAAGGCTGTTTTGAAGAAGGGCAAGCCTCTCGAGGTTCCCGACGAGGTCGTTGAAACAGCCCTGGGAGAAATTCACATGAAGACAGTGAAGATCCCAGTCGTTGATTCCGAAACGGGGCGGCTGCTGGTTGTCGGCATCAGTGAAGATATTACTGAGAGAGTGAAGGCCCGGGAGCAGCTGGAAAAAATGAACAAGGATCTCTCCAAGACAAATCAGGAGCTGCAGGATACCCAGATGCAATTGATTCAGGCTGAGAAACTGGAGTCAATCGGACGACTGGCGGCCGGGGTTGCCCACGAAGTGAAGAACCCTCTCGCGATGCTGCTGCTTGGTGTTGACTACCTTTCAAAAGACCTGGATCCGGAAGACCCAAATATCGATGAGATCCTGATTCAAATGAAGGATGCGATTCACCGCGCTGATCGGATTGTGCGCGGGTTGGTCGATTTTTCTTCGAATCGTTCACTGACAAAAGAGGAAACTACGGTGACGTCGCTGGTGGAAGAAGTCCTACTCCTCGTCCGGCATGAGATCACTAAGGCCAGTGTCAAAATCACGGAAGATGTCAGCGAAGACCTGCCGCCGGTTTATCTGGATACCTCCAAGTTCCAGCAGGTCATGATCAATCTGATCATGAACGCTGTTCATGCCATGGCCGAAACGGAGAAGCCGACTCTGAAGATTTCGGCCAAGGCCATGTCGCTGGAAGAGGTTGAGAAGAATCAAGGCGCTCGCACCTACAAAGTTTTCCGGAAGGGCGATCTAGTCGTCGTGCTGGAAATTCGGGATAATGGCTCAGGAATTTCCGACGCCAATGTCGCCAAGCTGTTTGATCCATTTTTCACGACCAAAGCGACAGGAGTCGGCACCGGATTAGGTTTATCCGTTGTCCGCAAAATCGTCGAGCTTCACAATGGGGAGATTTCTCTAAACAACCGAAAAAACAATCAGGGAGCAATCGTCCAAATCATTTTACCCACGAGGGCACATGCGGAAGTGACCTGAAAAGGATTGACCCCAATGCCCGATTTTTACTAACATCATTAAGGAACTATGGCGAAGAAAGTGCTGCTTGTTGACGATGAGGCTGGGTTTACCACTCTCATGAAAATGAATCTCGAAAGAGACGGTTATGAGGTTCGAGTCGAAAACAGCTCGCCACTGGCCGTTTCTGCAGCGAAAGCGTTTCAACCTGACGTGATTTTACTCGATGTCGTCATGCCTGAAATGGATGGCGGCGACGTGAAGGCGAAGCTGGATGCTGACCCGGAACTGACGGACACTCCCGTCGTTATGCTGACAGCGCTGGTGGATTCTACGGAACTTTCAGACGGAGCAGTAGCGGATTCAGCCGGCTCTATGGTCCTTCCCAAACCCGTGGAAATGGAACTGCTCCACAATGTTCTCAACCAGGTCTTGAGCGAAGCAGATTCCGAGTAGTAAGACCATCTACCGTTCTCACCGGCGAAATGGTCTAATTCACCGGATTTCCCCGATGCATTTTGCCAATCGCGGTCTAGGATAATCGCGACGAATGGCACGCGATTACACACTGAACCGGATTCCTTCCGCCTCCCGATCCGAAATCAATTATGCCCGCGAACTGAACGAACAGCAGTTCGCTGCTGTCACCTGTCCGCCCGGCCCATCATTGGTCATCGCGGGCGCCGGTAGCGGGAAAACCCGGACACTCACCCACCGGGTCGCTTACCTTTTGGACAACGGAATTCCACAGGGCAACATTCTGCTACTCACCTTCACCAATAAAGCGGCTCGCGAGATGCTGGAGCGCGTGGAAGCTTTGATCAATTCAGATACGAAAGAAATCTGGGGCGGCACATTTCACTCCGTTGGGAATCGGATTTTGCGGAGGCACGCGTCTTCGCTTGGGTGGACGAGTAACTACTCGATCATGGATCGGGAAGACCAGAAAGACGTTTTAAAAACCGTCATCGGGGAAAGCGATATCGATACAAAGGCAACCCGCTTCCCGAAGCCCGAAGTTCTCGCTGATATTTTCTCGCTTTCGCAAAACACCGGACAATCTGTGAGTGATTTGGTCGAGACACGCTACCCATACTTCGATCATTTGGCTGATACGATTTCGAAATTACAGGAGGCCTACGAGGAGAAGAAGAAGGAAATCAATTCCATGGATTTCGATGACCTTCTAGTAAAGGCGCTCTTTCTATTTCATGAGCATCCGGAAATTCGCGAAATGTATCAGCGCCAATTCGAGTGGGTGCTGGTGGACGAGTATCAGGACACTAATCAGATTCAGGCGGAGTTGATCGCTTTGCTGGCAGCACCTCAAAACAACCTGATGGTCGTCGGCGATGATGCTCAGTCGATCTATTCCTGGCGGGGAGCCGACTTCCGCAACATCCTCGAGTTTCAGGACACCTACGAGAATGCCCGCAAGTTTGTGATCGAAACCAACTATCGGTCTGTCCCCGGAATTCTGACTCTGGCGAATGCGGCGATCGCTTCCAATACCGAGCAAATCAAAAAAGACCTCGCTCCGTATCGTGCTGGCGCTGGTGTGCTACCAGCTTTGGCAGAGGTGCAATCTCCCAACGAGCAAGCTGCCTTCGTTGCTCAGAGAATTCTGGAGCTTCGCGATGAAGGCATTGAGCTGAACGAAATGGCAGTGCTCTACCGGGCTCACTATCACTCGATGGAGATCCAGATGGAACTGACCAATCGGGGCATCCCTTTTCAGATCACCAGCGGGCTTCGCTTTTTCGAACAGGCGCACATCAAAGATGCGGCGGCGTTCATGAAGATCACCTGCAACCGAAAGGATGAGGTCGCATTCAAACGAATCGTAAACATGCTGCCCGGAGTTGGTGCCAAGTCCGCTGACAGCCTTTGGCAACAATGGCTACAAAGCCCCGGAGCCGATCGGGAAGCAAAGTCGATGTTCAGCGATTACATGCTCGATTTCAAAGTTCCCGCAAAAGCCAAACCCGGATACGAGCAATTGGTCTACACCCTCGATGAACTGATCGACGAAGAGTTTCAGCCGCGCCGACCTGCGGAAATGATGCCTTCCATTATGGGTGGTGTGTATGAGGACTACTTGCAAAGTAAGTTCAGCAACTGGGAGAATCGAAAACAAGACCTGCAGCAATTACAGAAGTATTCGGAGAATTTCACCAAGCTCGATGAGTTTCTCAGCCAGCTGAGTTTGCTGGCCGGACAGGATGCGGCAGGAGCGACGCAGGAGGAGCCCGACTCGGAGGCCGTTTGCCTGAGCACCGTTCACCAGGCGAAAGGTCTGGAGTGGAAAGTGGTTTTCCTGGTTTGGCTGGCCGACGGGATGTTCCCCAACAACCGCGTTCTCGACGAAGACAGTGAAGACGAAAGCGGCCTGGAAGAAGAGCGCCGGCTTTTCTACGTCGCTTTAACCCGGGCCATGGATGAACTCTATCTCACCTACCCTTTGGTTTGGCATGGTGCGTTCAATGGTGACGTCCTGCAAACTCCGTCGCGCTTTCTGAGCGAGTTCCCCACTGATCTGGTGGAAGAATGGCGTATTGGGATGGCTTGGTAATTTACCCATCATTTTTTGATTCATGCATTCTCCCGACGATCCGGAATCATTGCGTCTACGAAACGATCCAACTGATCGAACCAATTGGAAACTTTGGGGCCCGTATCTCTCCGAGCGCCAGTGGGGCACGGTCCGGGAAGATTACTCGGCCGACGGAAACGCCTGGAAATACTTTCCCCGGGAAGATGCCTCTCACCGTGTGTACCGATGGGGCGAGGACGGCCTCATGGGCTGGTGCGACCGCGATTGCCGACTGTGTTTTTCACTCAGTCTTTGGAACGGCAATGACCCAATTCTCAAAGAGCGACTTTTCGGCCTCACCAATCACGAGGGCAATCATGGTGAGGATGTAAAGGAACTCTACTACTACCTGGCATCCAGCCCGACCCACTCGTATGCAGAAACACTTTATAAGTATCCGCAAAAAGCCTTCCCCTATGGAGACTTAATTTCCCGCAATGCGACATTGGGGCTGAAGAAGCGGGAGTTTGAATTGGAGGACTCCGGAATCTTTCAGGGCAATCAGTTTTTCGATATTCACACGACTTATGCAAAAGCGTCACCTACGGACCTTTTGATTGAAGTGACTGCTACCAACCGGGGAAATGAAGAAGCCGACCTTTGGCTTTTGCCTACCTTCTGGTTTCGCAATACCTGGTCCTGGAATCGCGATGGCGAAGACATGACCGGACCCGCTGTTATCCGTGCGAACGAAGATGGACGGAGCCTGACAACAGAACACGACACTCTCGAAAGCTACTGCATCACCTGGGAAGGCGAAGGCGATCTTTGGTTCACCGACAATGAGAGCAATCCCAATCGAACTGGCAGCGCCGGACCACACTACGACGGCTATTCCAAAGACGCTTTCACCGAGCGTCTGGTAGAGCGAAACCCAAGGGCAACCAGACGCGAAGGCTTCGGCAGCAAAGCGGCCGTTGTTTTCCAGCGTAAATTGCAACCGGGTGAAAGCGCTACAATTCGATTGCGTATGCAAGACGCGTCAGATCCCGCTCACACAGATTTTGGTGAGAGCTTCGCTTCTGTGGTCGAGGACCGGCGCAGTGAGCTGGCCAATTTCTACGCTAACCGGATTCCTGAATCCATTTCCGGCGACCAGAAAGAAATCATGAAGCAGGCCTATGCCGGTCTGCTTTGGACCAAGCAGTTTTACCAGCTCATCGTCAATGACTGGCTGGATGGTGACCCTCCCAACGATGCTCCCCTTTCCCGCCGGGACGGGCGCAACGGCGAATGGAACCACTTGTTCAATCGGGATATCATATCCATGCCGGACAAGTGGGAGTATCCGTGGTACGCGGCGTGGGACCTGGCGTTTCACATGCTGCCGATGGCTGAACTGGATCCGCATTTCGCAAAGCGCCAAATGAGCCTGTTCCTGCGGGAATGGTACATGCATCCCAACGGTCAACTACCAGCATACGAATGGAACTTTTCCGATGTGAACCCACCGGTCCACGCCTGGGGTGTTTGGCGGGTTTACAAAATTTCTGAACGCAGAGGTGAACGGGACACTTCGTTTCTTGCATCCGCGTTTCAGAAATTGCTGATGAATTTCACCTGGTGGATCAATCGCAAAGACCCTTCCGGCAAAAACGTCTTCGCCGGTGGCTTTTTGGGACTGGATAATATTGGAGTTTTCGACCGCTCCCACGGATTGCCCTATGGAGCCAATCTCGAGCAGGCTGATGGCACTGCCTGGATGGCTTCCTATTGCACGACGATGCTGTCTATCGCGCTCGAGTTATCGACCAAAGATCCTGCATACGAAGATCTGGCTTCGAAATTTTTCGAACACTACGCGACGATTACACTGGCGATCAACGGACATGGGCGTTACGACGGTCTCTGGTGCGAAGACGATCAGTTCTACTACGACTGGCTTACTGCAGACGGCAAGCGACAGCCACTGCGCGTAAGGTCTCTGGTTGGCTTGCTGCCGTTGATTGCCGTAGACATTCTCGACCACGAGCAAATTCGCCATTTTGAAGGATTCAATGAAAGAACGGATTGGTTCCTCCGTTACCGACCCCACCTGGCCGAAACTGTATCAGCCGCTACTGAGGATGGCAGCATGCGACTTCTCTCTGTTTGTCCTCACGACCGCTTTCTCTCTCTATTGAATTACCTTTTCGATGAGGAGGAGTTTCTTTCTCCTTTTGGAATTCGGTCCCTGTCCAAATATCACGAAGAGAATCCGTTCACAGTGGAGATTGATGGCCAAACTCATTCCGTTGCCTACAACCCGGGAGAGTCTGACACTCGCATGTTTGGCGGTAACTCCAACTGGCGAGGCCCCATCTGGTTCCCGATAAACTATCTGATTATTGAAGCGCTGGAACGATATCACCGGTTCTACGGAGACGATTTCAAAGTAGAGTTTCCCACTGGTTCCGGAAATCGAGTTACGTTGGCTGAAGCCGCAGGACTACTGAGCAAAAGGCTGATCCGCCTGTTCACAACTGATCAGGAAACGAAGCGCAGACCTGCCCATGGTCGATCGAAACTTCACGCCATGCCGGAATCCCCCGAAGCAGATTTGATTCTTTTCTACGAATACTTCAACGCCGAAACTGGCGAAGGTCTCGGTGCCAGTCACCAGACGGGATGGACTGCACTGGTTGCAAGACTGATTCGAAAACACAGCACTTAGACCATTTCACCGGTGAAAGTGGTAGAATGGCGGAGTCAGATTGGCTCAAAT
>JAHDCN010000113.1 GCA_020629815.1 Verrucomicrobiota bacterium | reverse complement strand
ACTCCAACAGCGTTCGAAACAAGGAATACCGGCGTAACTTTGGAGGTTGACCCTGTTCTCGGAGCGGATGAGTTTACAATCGATTTGAACCTGGCTCCAGAAGTGGTCGAGTTCGACGGGTTCATTAACTACGGCAGTCCAATCCAGACAACTTCCATCAACGCATTGGGGCAGTCTGTTCCGGTTGTTATTACAGAGAACCGCATCGAGATGCCGATCTTCAACACAAGAAAAGTGACGACTCAGGTTACTATTTGGGATGGACAGACTGTAGCTCTTGGTGGTTTGATCCGCGAGGATATTCAGGATGTTCAGGATAAGATTCCGTATCTTGGTGACCTTCCAGTGGTTGGACGTTTGTTCCGTTCCAGTGTGGAGCTTCACTTGAAGCGTAACCTGACGATTTTCGTGACTGCGCAACTTATGGATCCAGCAGGGATGCCAATCCATGGCCGAATCAAGGATGAGGAGCCACCAGCTCCGGTGCCGCGACCTAAAGTAAGTCCTCCGCCGACTACTTTCGCGCCACCGCCAATTCCTTATCAGAAGTAGGAATTTTCAAAGGCGCAGCGTTAATTCGCTGCGCCTTTTTTCTTGTCCGGTATGCACCTCGTTGCAATCACTGGTGGAGTGGCTTGTGGTAAGTCATCGGTTTCACGAATTCTTTTAAAAGACTTATGCGATGGAGATGGAGATTACTTTTTCAGTTCAGATCAATCGGTCGGACAGTTGTTGACAGCGTCTGATATATTGCAGAAGTTACGTTCGAGCTTCGGTCAGGATGTAATTAGTCATTCAGGCGGAGTCGATCGAGCGTGGCTCAGAAATCTTGTCTTCGATAATGACTCAGCTAGAAAAGAGCTGGAGTCGATTTTACATCCGAGAGTGTTGGAGGAGGCGAGAAAATTTGTGCGCAAAAAAAGAAATGCGGAGATTCCCTGTTTACTTGAGGTCCCGTTGCTGTATGAGGTAGACTTCCCTATAGAGAGGTCTGTCGATTTGGTGGTGGGCGCTTCAATCTCAACTCAAAAGAATCGCTTGATAAATCGTAGGGGACTCAAAAACGAAATAGCAGAAAAAATCTTACAAGCTCAGTGGCCGATTCAAAAGAAAACCGAAAAAGCTGACTTGGTAATTTGGAATGATGGGACAGAGAAATCACTGCAAAGACAGTGTGCGCAAGTTTCCCGCATTCTGGAAAAAATTTAGAAAATGAGCGAAGAAACAACTAACGCGCCGACGGAGGATGCTTCGGGCGATAGTGGAGAGAAAGAAGCGTTGGACACAAGTAAGTCGAGCAAAAGCAATAAGCCTCTGTTGGAGGTGCCCGACTCTGTTGATATCAACGAATTTCAGTCGACTACCTTGAATGAATTGCATGCGGAAGCGCATCGATTGGAATTGAGAGTCGCTGGCATGCGTTCCAAGCACCAATTGATCTTCGAAATCTTGAAGACCTATGGAAAAAATGGGACAAAGATGACGGCGTCTGGATACCTGGATAAAGCAGGAGATAGTTCCGGCTTTATTCGCTGGCCCTCTTTTAGTTTTCTTTCAAATCCCGAGGATATTTATGTGCCTGGCAATTTTCTGAAAGAGCACAAATTCAAAAGGGGGCAATTGTTGAAGTGTGAGGTTAGGGCTCCTAAGGACAGGGAAAAGTATCTCTCCGTTGAGAAAATCTTAGAGGTTGAGGGTCAGTCACTGGCAGATTGGGAGAATCAAGCGGCTTTTGATTCCTTGACTGCAATGTTCCCTTCGGAGCGTCTCATTCTGGAGTATCCGGAGCTGAAAAACCCTTCCCCTCGAGTGATCGATCTGATTGCTCCGCTCGGTAAGGGGCAGCGTGGGCTTATCGTGGCGCCACCACGTGGGGGCAAAACGATTCTACTCAAGAGTATTGCGGTTTCCATCCACCGGAATCACCCTGAGGTGGAGTTGATTGTCCTGCTTTTAGATGAGCGCCCGGAGGAGGTTACCGATTTTGAAGAAACGGTTGAAGCCTCCGTTTTTAGTTCAACGTTTGACGAAAGTCCCAAGCGTCATATTGAGGTCGCGGACATGGTTCTGGATCGCGCAAAAAGAATCGTCGAGTCCGGACGCGATGTAGTTGTTCTGTTGGATTCACTTACGCGTCTAGCTAGAGCACACAATGCAGCAGCGCAATCCGGTGGTGGTGGAGGCCGTCGCAAAGGCAAAGGGAGGCGGCGTGGAGGTGGGGGACCGATTGGCAGCGGCGGAATTTCGCCGAAAGCACTGGAGCGATCCCGCCGCTTTTTTGGAGCTGCCCGCAATGTGGAAGAGGGTGGGTCTCTTACGATTCTGGCGACTTGTCTAATCGAAACAGAGAGTCGAATGGACGATGTGATTTTTGAGGAATTCAAAGGCACTGGGAATATGGAGATCACGCTGGATCGTGAGATGGCAGAGTCACGTATTTTCCCAGCAATTCATACGTTGAAGTCGGGAACCCGGAAGGACGACCTTCTCTACCATGCTGACGAGATGCCTCGTATTAATAGTTTGCGCAAACAAATGGCGCAACGACCGGCACCGGAGGCAATGGAAGTGCTTCTCCGTATGATTGCGTCGACGAATTCGAACGCTGAGTTGCTGCTAAAAGGTTTTGAATGATTTCCAAAGTGAGCTTCTCACTTTGGTTGCAGATTACGGATGTCGCTTTCCCCGGAAATTCCCGAGCACTATATTGATTCAGGCGCCGCATTGGATGCCTATGTGGCACAGTTGTCCAGCGAATCAGATCACAAAGAGTGTGCTGTCGATACCGAAGCTGACAGTATGCATTCGTATGAGACGAAGCTCTGCTTAATTCAGTTTGCGGTTCCCGGAGAGCTGGCGATTATCGACCCGTTGGGGATTGGAATCGAAGGCATGGAGGGATTTGTCCAGTATTTGAAAGGCCGGGATGTAATCTGGATGCATGGTGCTGATTACGACATGGCGATGTTTCGTAAGACGTTCGATTGGGTGCCGGATTGTGTATGGGATACCCAGACTGCAGCAAGGTTACTAGGGGTGGAAAAGTATGGGCTGGCTGCTCTGCTGGAACAGGAGTTCGGAGTTCACGTTTCAAAGCAATCTCAGAAGGCAGATTGGAGCAAACGCCCACTGACCAGCAAGATGTTGGATTATGCCTACAATGATGTCAGGTATCTTCTGGAAATGGGTAACAACTATGTCCAGCGTCTAAAGGACCAGGGACGCTTCGATTGGTTTACCGAATGCTGTGATGCGGCCAAAGAAAATGTCCTGTTGCGGGATGAGAAAGATTTCGAGGAGCAATGGCGAATCAACGGATATGGAAAGCTTGAGCGCAAAGGCTTGGCTTTCCTCCGCGCACTTTGGCATTGGCGGGATGAGGAATGTCGAAAGCTTGACCGCCCTGCGTTCAAGCTGATGGGCAATGCTGATCTGCTTGATCTTTGTCGTAAGTTGCAGAAGGGAGAAAGAGTGGAGCCGCCCAGGTATCTTCGCCCCGCATTTGCAAGGAGACTTCTAAAAGCGATTTCAGAAGCGCGAAAGATCCCCGAGAAAGAGTTTCCCCAGAAGCGTTTAAAGAAGCGGGGTATGCGGCTTGAGATCGATGAAGAGAAGTTCTTTGCTCTTCGAAGCAAACGTGACCAGGTGTGTGAGGAGTTGGGAATTGACCCTACTCTCGTCTCTACCCGCCTCGATCTGGAAAAGCTGGCATCTCAGACCATGGCAGAGGAGGAGAAAGCCCAACTCTTGATGCGCTGGCAGAGAGAATTGCTCGAGCTTTAGTTCGGTTTGTCACTTCTAGGATTTGTGCCTCACTGTTGTTGCTCAAAGGATACCGAATGCGGATGGTTAGACTGAAAGGCTTGCGTCACAGTAAACAAAAACCTGACGATTTCCTGCAAATGGTCACCACTCATTGGCACATGAGTACAGCAAAAGGCACCCGCATATTGCGGATGCCTTTATCGCCTTGATTTGATGAGATGAATTGAGGGATCTCAACAAAGTGTTTTCGACTCAGCAGAATCAATCTGCTTTCTTCAAAACTTTTTCGCGTTCCAGCTTTACTCCCATTTTCCGATAAAGCGTGGCAATACTGACGTCCAGCATACTGGCAGTCTTTTCTCGCGAGCCACCGTTGTACTTAAGTGTTTCGCGAATGAAGATTTTCTCCTGCTTCTTCACGAAATCTGAAAGCCGTGTGCCAATTGGAAGGTGGTGCGTGGTGCGCTCGTCTTCGTCGGTGATTTCAACCTTCTGCGCAACCTTAGGTGGAAGATCGACAGGCCGGACCACGCCTTTTTCAGCGAAGGCACAGGCTCTTTCGATAGCATTCTGCAGCTCTCCAACATTGCCGGGCCAGCTATAGCCCTCCAGGAGTCTGGTAGCGTATTTGTCGATGGTCAGCAGCTTGGTCTTGGTGCGGTCTGCGTATTGCTGAAGAAAATACTCGGCAAGTGGAATGATGTCATCCTTCCGATTTCGTAGCGGAGCGACTGGAATTGGGATAATGGAGACCTTGTAGAACAAGTCTTCGCGAAACTTGCTTTCATTCACCAGCTCATCCAGAGGCTTCGCGGAAGAGGCAATAAAACGGACATCCATTGTTTCCGGCAAATCGCCACTGTTTCTGCGAGCAGTTACGCTTTCCAAATACCCATCCAATTTCGATTGGAGGCGAATCGGGAGCAAGTGAATCTCTTCAAGCAGCACTGTACCTCCAGCAGCTCTTGCGAAGATTGTATCTCGTCCACCGCCCGAACCGAACAGTTCGAATTCCAGCAAATCCTCCGGAAGTGAAGAACACTGAAGGACCTTGAATGGCGAGTCGACTCTATGGCTGGCATTGTGAATACTGCGTGCGACCATTTGTTTGCCTGAACCAAATTCACCCTCAAGGAGAACAGGGGATGGGTTATCAGCAATTTTTTCAATCACGCTGAACACATCCTTCATCTTCTCGCTTTCTCCAATCAGAGTTCTTGGAGTGACGGTGATGTCAGAGCCCTGGTAGTCGGTTTCAACTTCTGCAGTAGGACGAGAGACACCGGGCTCCAGTGCCAAATCGACGGCCTTTTGTAAGTCGGCAAGCTCAAAAGGTTTTTGGAGGTAGTCGAATGCTCCCAAGCGCATTGCTTCAATCGCAGTTTCGATTGAGCCATTGCCAGTAACCATGATCACTTTCGTGTTCGGATGTTTATCCCGGCTGTAGCGAATCAAGTCGAGCCCATTCATATCCCCGATCAGGAGATCAACAATCATGAGGTCCGAGTCCTCTGCATCGAGAGTCGCGATGCCTTCCTTGCCCGTCTGAACGGATGAAACTTCGTGCCCCTGCTGTCGGCACGACTTGGACATCAGGTTAAGAATCGGCGCTTCATCGTCGATTATGAGAACTTTGGCCATTTTGAGTGAGTGGTTTGAGTAATTTAAGTAAACTAAGATTTCCGGTTCTATTGATATTACAGTTTTCTTAAATGATGCAACAAAAAAATCTCAAATTTGCAAAAAACCGTGAAAATAGTTCGGTTTTCTTAGGTGAATGGTGGATTAGACCCCGGAAATGAATTACATTTCGGTCGGGAAAATTTTTTCTAAGAAAGACAAAGGCGGTCCGTTTTAGAGGTGTTCTACCACTCGTATTCTCAAGAATGTCGTCTGCATTGTCTCTCGCTCTCAAAACTATGGAGGTTACTCCCCATGAGCTCGTCGAGGCTGCCCAGTCGGAATTTGAAGGACCGTTGACCGGTTACGCTGCCAATTTGCTCGGTGGCGATTGGGATCGTGCGAAGGACGTTGTTCAGGACACTTTTATTAAGCTGCACAAGCAGGACCCTGACTTAATTAAGGGAAAGCTGAAGAGTTGGCTTTATACCGTTTGCCGAAACAGGGCAATCGATGTGCTTCGAAAAGAGAATCCCATGCTGACATCCGGTGGGGAGGCTTTTGTCAATCTGAACGACGCGACTCCGGATCCATCTGTAGCTGCGCAATCAAAAGAGCGGCATGTAGAAGTTCTGAAATTTTTAGAAAGACTGCCTGATAATCAGCGCGAAGTGATTCGGCTGAAATTCCAGAGCGATCTGAGTTACAAGGAAATTTCTGAGGTAACTGGCCTCAGTGTTAGCAACGTCGGCTTTCTTATTCACACGGGAATTAAACGGATGAGAACACTTATGGGTGTTGAGGTTGAAAAAAAATCTAAGAAAACCTAATCCGAAACGTCTTCATTTTGACCATCATTTTCTACCACTTAACAATTGATGAAATCTGAACCACTTAACTTGGACGATCCTCGTCTAACTGACTTCGCTCTGGGGGAATTACCTGCATCTGAAGTTGATGAATTCACTTCCTTGTTGGCTCAATCGCCAACTGCACAGAAAGAGTTGGAAGCTACCGAGGACATTATGGATCTCTTGAAAGAGGGACTTCGCTCTGAAGTTTCTCTAATGGAGCTCACTGAGAAAGTAGAACCTGATAATGTCATTGCGATGCCTGGCTTCGGTTGGAATTCCCAGACCAGGAAAGGTTTGCTTCGTGCAGCTGCAGTAGTGGCCGGGATTCTTGTAGTAGGTGCGATGGTGCTTCCAAAACAGCAGGCGAATGGTCCTGAGGTGGCATCTAACAATTCGAATCAGGTTGAGATGGCTTCTTTGGATCAGGGTGGTGTGGCGAACGTGAGTGGCCCGGCCTTGTTGCTGGCTGAGGAAATGGAAGATTTTGATTTGCTGGTGGAAGAGCTGGGTAATCGCCCTGTTTCCGTAAACGACAGCTATTTGGGTTCTCAAGAGGGCGTTGTCCTTGCTTCTTACAATGGTAATACTGCTGATTCTTACTTGAAGCCAGGCGAAGAGGCCTTGGTTGAAGTGGGTGAGATCACAGGTGCTTCCGTTTTTGCGACTGCCGAGGGCAAGGGGCGCTTGAAGACTTACACTCGGAGCGGTAGTTGGTCTGGGGTTGGCAGCTTGCTGAGCAGTCATGGAAAAATGCAGTCTGGACTGGCTGAGTTGGTAGAAAATTTGGATGGCGATTTGTCGAGTGAAGAAACTTCGGCGCTTCGTGATCGATTGCGAGATCTCCTGTTGCAGGGAGAAGAGTTAGGCCAACGGATGGAAGTCCAGTTGCGCTAAAAATTTGTTGAGTTCTGATCAAGCCTCAGTAATGGCTTGCAACAGGGTTAGGTCTTTGACCTAACCCTGTTTTGTTTCTGCAAATGGAGGTGAGTCTGATTGCTGCGGTTTCCGTGGATGGAGTGATTGGAAACTTGGACGGGGGTATTCCATGGCCACGTTTGCCCAGGGATATTCAGCATTTCCGGGACTACACGAAAGATAAGTTTCTGCTTTTAGGTCGTCGAACTTACGAAGAGATGGTCGATTGGTTCCGGCCCGGGCATGTGCCGCTTGTAGTGAGTTCTCAGAACCTTGAGTTATCACAGGGACGATCCTTTCAATCAGTAGAAGCTGCTTTGGATTATGGTAGATCTCAGCAGGCGGAAGAAATAGTCGTTTGCGGAGGAGGAGAAACGTATCGATCAACTATCTCTTTCGCCGGGAAACTCCTGGTTAGCAGGGTGCATGTCGAGATCGACGACGGAGTCTTTTTTCCGGAAATAAAAGAGGCGGAATGGCAGCTTTCCAATACGGAATTCTGGCCTGCAGATGAGGAAAATACTCTGGCAGTTGAGATGCAGACGTGGCTTCGTCGTCGCTGATAAAGGCACAGAATTCCGCTGGCAATTTTCCCGCGATAGCCCTCATTGAGTTCACCGGAGCAAATGACCTTTCAAACAGGGAAAATGTCAGTTCGCGGAATCGTTCTTTTGTTCGCATTGCTATCGCCTTTCATACTGACTGGCTGCGCCGAGAAGTGTACTTCGCTGGAAGGACTGACGGCGATGGCTAAGGAGTTACCTCCCTGGAAGGTGGCGCTTTCAATCGCGCTCGCTACGCTAATTACTGAAGATTTGGCGACAATCTTTGCCGGGATTTTAGCGGGAAACGGACTGCTCAGTCTCTTCTGGGCTGCGACGGGTTCTTTGGCTGGAGTTTTGGGAGGGGACTTCGGCCTCTATGTGATCGGGTATTTTGGTGGCATGCCGATACTTAAGAGAGCTCCCTTTAAGTGGTTGATTTCGGAAGATCGAGTGAGTCAGGGGGCTGAACTGTTTCAGAAGCATGGTGGAAAAATCATCTTTAGCTCCCGCTTGTTACCTGGCTCCCGTTTTCCGATTTATTTGGCGGCAGGCATCGTTCGTTATCCGTTTTGGAAATACTTTTTGCTGCTGAACACCGCCTGTATTCTGTCGACTGCGATTCTGCTCTATCTCTCGATGAAGCTGGGCAAGGTTTTGTTGGATTACCTCAAGGTTTATGAGACTTACGCGATTCCTGTGTTGCTTGCGGTAATCCTGATCATATGGCTGATCGTGAAGTTCACCGAGATACTGGCGACGCGGCAGAGCCGTCTTCGATTCCTGGCCAGGTGCCGGATGGTTTGGCGTAAAATCACGGGTCGGAAAAAAACGGCACAGCGCTAAATCCTCTTGTGCAATTTACTGATTCGACCTACCGATTGACTGGTAAACGCGTCCTTCCCCGATCTGTTTTGAACTGGATTTCCCTGGCACTGCGCAATCTTTTGCGAAACACACGTCGATCCGTCACCAC
>JAHDCN010000112.1:4894-8676 GCA_020629815.1 Verrucomicrobiota bacterium | reverse complement strand
CGCAGAAGAAAATTTCGTTTTCAATCGATTCGTCGTCCAAATCTGTTTTGCCTGCATCCCGCCGCCGGAACTTTGAATCTCGATCAACGGACTTTGGATGCCGTAGCTTGCTGTTGCGAGGATACGGTTTTCGCCGGCCAGTACGGGCTGTCCTACTTTTGGATTCGGACCTTTCCAATCAAATTTCCAAATTTCGGATCCGTCTTTTGGATCGACTCCGGCAATATCATTGGCATTCACGGAAACAATCTGCTGTTTGCCCCGAATTGTCTCCAGCCGCGGCGAACTGTAACTCGCGCCTCCCCCTCGATACCTCCACTTCACTTCGCCTTTTTCCAGGTCATAGGCAACCAGTGTGGAGCCGGCTTTTTCCGATCCGGCAAAAACGACCAGTCTTTGTTCTTCCAAAACCAACGGAGCCGCGCTCATTCCCCATACGAGAACTTTGCCGCTGTATTCCCTGATGATGTCGGCTTCCCAGACCACTTCGCCCGTCTCCAGATTGAGACAGTTTACTTCTCCTGCGGCACCCAGTGTAAAAACACGATTCTCGAAAATTGTCGGCGTGGAACGCGGTCCGGTTCCTCCCATCACAGCCATTTGATTCGATCCTTTACTGGCTTCCAGATAACCAGTCTTTTCGTCGGTGTGAATCCACAGCCTTTCACCGGAAAACAGATCGTAACAGACCACGCATTCGTCTTCGCCAAACTGCTCCATGGTTACCGCCCGGCTACCGGATACGGCAAAGCTCGACCAACCGGCACCCACCGCCCGGCGCCAAATTTCCTGTGGAGGCTTGGCATTCCAGTCAGGGGAAAAGGTAAGCTCGGGCCAGGTTCCATCGCGTTTGGGACCAAGGAACTGAGTCGAATCCGCAGCGTATGCTTCCAGACCGGATATCCCCTCTGCTTTGGAAGAGACCTCTGCGGTCTGATCGGGCGAAATGGCTTTGGCTTCTTTCTTTTCACCACCCTTCAGGGAGAACTTTGGCAGCGACGCTCCGGAGGTGGAGCCTTCGTATTGCAAAAAGGTAGAGGCAGCAAAAAAGCCGAGCCCCAAAACGATGAAGTAGGCAATCACGGCGAGGAATCGCAGCCCGAACTTGGCTTTACCGAAGGCCAAATACCAGAAACCCAGCAGAATGGGCAACACCATCGCGGCAGCAATGATGAACCAAAGCCGCATCGAAACCCCGGAAACCAGGACCCAAATTACCAGGGCGAGAAATGAGCCAAGCAGAAGAATCAGAGTGGCGTTGCGAAAGAAGGTCTTCATGTGCGGCGAAATACTGCTTGTCCGCTTCACCATTCCGCCGGATATTTTGCTTCGCAATGCCAAAGGCAGCGTTTTTGGACTATGGCAGCAAGTCTCGGGGGAGCAAAGAAAGGAAAAGACAACGGAGGACTTCGAGTTCTCCTGTCGCTCGCCTGCGTCGTCATTGTCGCAACAGGGTTGAAACTCGCATCTGCCTTGTTCATCCCGATCATGATGGGGCTGTTTCTGGCAGTCCTCTCGCTGCCGATCCTGAACTGGTTTGATCGCTGGGTACCCCGCCCTCTGGCGGTGCTGGCAACGGTGTTGATGGACTTTTTGATCCTGACTATGATGGTGGTGATCTTCGCCAACATCTTCCCGGATTTTCAGAAGAAAGGAAAAGACTACGCGACGCAGATTCGGAAGCAGGCGGTTTCGTTTTCCGAGGGCTTTGATCAACAGGTTCTCCGCCTGTCAGCTACCTGGAAAGGAATCGGCACGGAAGGCAGTTCCCAGGGAGAAGCTCAACCGGAGGGAGATGCCCTGCCCGGTGATGATGGGACAAATGTCGCCGTTCCGACGATCAAGCTTCAGGATTTGGTGGCTGACTATCTCGATGTGAACCGGGTGGTTTCCGCCATCGATCAGATCGACGTGGTGCAGCGACTCACCTCCATTACGTCGAAGTCATTTTTCGCCATGGTCTTCATGATTTTCCTGCTCAGTGAATCCGGGCGCTATGGCAGCAAGGTGAAAGAGGTGATTCGACGACGCGGTCCCGATCTGAGGCGTTTTCAGAATTCCTCACGTGACATCCAGAAGTATCTCGCAATCAAGTCAGTAGCGAGCGCACTCACCGGCCTACTCGCCTGGTTAGTCTGTGTGATTTTCAAAGTCGACTTCCCGGTTCTGTGGGGTGCGGTCGCTTTTTTGCTCAACTACATCCCGGCCATCGGCTCGATCCTGGCTGCGATTCCGCCGGTCCTTCTTTGTCTGATTGGCAATGGCTTTTGGCCGGCCGCCGGAGTGCTGGCTTGCTACCTTTTCATCAATGTCATGATCGGAAACTTTCTCGAACCGATGTTCCTCGGTGAACGTTTCGGTATTTCCACTACCGTGGTGATTTTGTCGGTGATGGTTTGGGGATTCATCTGGGGACCGGTGGGAATGTTTCTCGCCGTACCGCTGACGATGATGACCAAGGTGATGCTCGACAACAGTGAGGATCTGCGCTGGATTTCGGTCATGATGGGAAAAGGCAGCGACACGCCAAAGCTACCCGACAAAAAGAAAGACGCAGATCATGAATTGGCCGAAGAAGCTTCCTGAGACTCTCGCCATCGCATTGCTACTCGGATTTTTGGCAAGCTGTTCAGAACCACCGGGACGATCAGTCAGCCTGACTGCAGAGGAACTGTTGCAGGCGCTGGAAGGTGAACTCTTCGAGGTGAAGCTTCCTACCGATCTGAAAGAAACCGACCAGATTGGCATCTCATTTCGCCCGGCTGGAAAGGAACCCCGATCATCCGGCAGCTTCAGCGGTGGTCTGGTTCCGGGAGAAGTAGTGAAAGTCATCCTGTTTCACCCGGTTAATGAAACGTGCCGCTATTCCATACTGAGCAGGAATGGCAGATTTTCGGGAAATGTCCGCGTCGGGCCACATCAGAATTTTGCCATCAATTCAGAAAGGAAAGGCATCCTGACCGGAGACTGGCTGTTGCGAACCAGCCGTGATCCTTCTGTTGTGATCGGCGGTGAGCCAGGGCAGGACGACGGAGACATCGTCCTGCAGCGGCTATCGAAGTGATTTGCCCCACCGATTCCAGCGGGGACGCAGCGAATCGAGTTTATTGAAAGAGACCAGCACCTTTCGGCCGCGTCCGACGATCTGACTGCGATCCACGGCGCCAAACTCCCGGGAGTCGAGTGAATTGTCACGGTTGTCACCAAGCAGGAAATACTGATCTTCGGGAACGACAAACGGTCCGAAGTTCCCGGCGTCACGACTCCACGCCCGGCTGAAAACCACGTGTCGCTCGGAGTCGTTAAGCGTCTCCCGATGAAAGTCGCCAAAGCGCTGCAGAACGGGTTCCACTTGTTGAGAGATCGTTTCACCACTGGGCTGATACCGGGCTTCCTCGCCATTAATCAGCAGACGATAATTCCGCGTCTCAATAACGTCTCCCGGCACAGCGACCACACGTTTGATCAGGCGGGTTTCATCCACTGGTGAGAAGCAGACAACAATGTCTCCCCTCTCAGGATTGGAATGGCTCCAGATTCGCTGCTTGGTCAAAGGCACCCGCAAATCATACGCAGCCTTGTTTACGAAAACCAAGTCGCCCTCCAGAATTGTGGGTTTCATCGAGCCGGTAGGAACCCAGTTCCAGTCCGCCAGAGAAGATCGAACCGGAATCACCACAAAGGCAAAGAAGAGAATTACGAAACGATATTCCTGCCAAACGGTACGAAAAAACGAGATCAAACGATTGCCCATGCCTGTCGGACAACCGGCCCCTGTGATT
>JAHDCN010000112.1:0-4794 GCA_020629815.1 Verrucomicrobiota bacterium | reverse complement strand
AAAAAACGAGATCAAACGATTGCCCATGCCTGTCGGACAACCGGCCCCTGTGATTGTTCAATGAAGACGATGATTTCAGAAACCGTGAAATTCACCAAAACACTTCGATGCAAAAGGTAGGGATGCGTGTCCCCACGCATCCGCACTACCTATCAGCCGTATTGTCATTCCGAGCGAGGCACGAGCCGAGGAATCTCTCGATCCCCAAAAGACTTTCGAGCATGATTCGACTGAGCCAACGCCACGGATTTCTACACTTCGCCATTCGCCAACCACAAGGCAATCGCGAGATCCTTCGGCTCGCAAGCTCGCTCAGGATGACAATGGCAGTGGTGAAATTCACCAGAACACTCCGATGCAAAAGGTAGGGATGCGTGTCCCCACGCATCCGCACTGCCTATCAGCAAACGTTCCTTTGCGCTGGCCCGCTGTAGCTTTCCCGCAAAATCTCCGGAAGGCGATGGTCGCGGACGTTGTCGTAACTGTGCAACGCAGCGAATCGAATGACCGCTGCTGGAATTCCCACAGCAGTGAAGCCCGGATGACCCGTCGCCGGAAAGGGTCCACCATGATTCATCGCCGGAGACACGGCCACACCGGTAGGCATTTTATCATTCAGCAAGCGGCCTACTTTTTGTCGCAAAACTGGAGCCAGGGCATCGTAGGCTTCATCATCACTGCCATCTTCGGCGGAATAAATACAACCAGTCAGGTTTCCTTCCAGAGAGCCGAGGACCTCAGCTGCCTGATCCACATCTTTTGCGACAACAACTAGCGAGCTGTTGCCAAAAGCCTCGGTTTGCAGCGTTTCCGGATCGTGCAAAAACTTGGTCGCCGAAACGCGAAACAAGGTGTTTGCCTGGCAATAGCCGGTTCCACTGCCAGCGCCGGTTCCGCAAAGAACTTCCGCCCCCGCGCCGGAAAGCACTTCATGACTTTCCGCAAGAGACCGCTCCACAGAACCGGACAGAAGCGTCCCCACCGCTGCGCCATCAAATCGCTGAGTGATCTCCTCGATAAATGATTCCGTTGTTTCGCCCTCGACTAAAAGAACCATGCCCGGGTTGGTGCAAAACTGCCCCGTTCCCATCAGGCAACTGCCAGCAAATTCTTCCGCCAGATCCTGCCACTTTTGCTCGATCACCTGAGGTAGAAACACCACAGGATTGATGCTGGAAAGCTCAAGATAAATCGGTTTACCCGCCTCATCAGCAGCGGCTTTCAATCGCAGACCGGCTCCCTGACTTCCGGTGTAGCCAGTCGCTCCCATGCGCGAATCACCGACCAGCTGCAGCCCGACAGTATGATTGGTTCGGTAAATCAGCTGGACCGTCCCCGCCGGCATACCGGTTGCGTCGGCGGCCTGCTTCGCAAGCTCAGCAAAAATGCGGGTCGTTCCCGGGTGGGAGGAATTCGCCTTGGCGATCACCGGGTTTCCCGCCGCAATCGCAGCCGCGAAATCACCACCTGAAGCACTGCCGAAGGCGAAAGGAAAGTTGTTGGGGCCAAACACACAAACCGGCCCCATACCGTTATAACAACTGCGAATATTGTTGGCTTGATCAATCGTCGGCTGGCGCCAGCTTCCATCTCTCGCGGCAGCAGCAGCCTGGCGCAACTGGCCCGTAGTTCGGGGCAGCTCGACATCGGCCAAACGTGGAGATTTCGGCAGGGCCGTCTCCAGAAACGCCATGTCCACCAGAGCTTCCGCATTTGCTTCAATTGCATCGGCAAAGGCTTCCAGAAAAGCCGCAATCTGATCGCCGCTCATTTCCTGCATCGCAGCAAAGGCTTCGGCAGCCGAGTCGAGCGCCGCATCGCAATCCGCCCACGAGCTCACCGGATACACATCTGGCAGCGCCTCCCGCGTCGATGGATTCTCTGCCTGAAATTCTCCGGTGGCGTCAGCGTCACGCCACTCACCTGCGATCAATACGGGTTGCATAAAAAATACGTTTGCGAGAGCCGAACCTAGGAGAACCGATCAGGAATTCAAGGACCAAGCCCCCCGCGAACACTCAAACCATTTCCATCGGGAAATGCGAAAGCTTCCGAAAGCCGTCGTCGGTGATCAGGTAATTGTTCTCGATCCGCAGCCCACCGGCGAGGCTCTCGTGATACAGTCCCGGCTCAAAAGCGACGACATCGCCCACGGCAAAAGTATCGTCCCAATGCGAATTGATTCGCGGCACCTCATGTGCGTCCAGACCGATACCGTGGCCGGCATGATGAAAAAAGGCATAGCCATTCCAGCCATCCAGTTCGCTGTGCACCGCCTCATACATTTCCGAGCAGGAAACTCCGGGCCGGAGAAAGCCCTCGCCCAGCTCAAAGGTTTGCATCACTTTTTCATACGCCTCCTGTTGAACCCCGGTGAGCTTTCCGTTCACGGCAAAAGAGCGGCAGAGATCAGACCGGTATCCGCGGACTCCGACCCCAACATCGAGCACATAAATTTCGCCATCCTCCATCGCCCTGCGCCGGGCGAAACCTCCGGGAGCACCAGCTTGAAAATCCTGCCCCCAGCCGGAGAGCAACTCCCCTGCTGCGATGTGAGCGGTTTCATGCAAGGCCGCCATCACCGAGACTTCACTGATTCCCGGCTCGATCATCGCCTTCGCCCGGGCATACACCTGATCGGCACATTCGATGGAAAAAATCAGCGCCTCGACTTCGTCCTCATCTTTGGCCCGGCGGATGTGTTGATAGTCATAGGTGATGTCCTTGCAGGTCGGCCCCTCGACCATTGCCGATGGCGTTTGATGACAAACTCCAAGCGATGCAACCGATCCGATCAGCGGATTCAGCACTTCCATGATACAACCCGGCAGATTTTCCCGCAGGGTAAACAGATGATTCGGAACATAGCCGACCACTGCGTCCGCCGCCGGGGCAACGGGCTCCGCATCGTGAGTAAAAACCGTGGCTTTTCCCTCAGCGGTCAGCCAAACCGCGGTCGGTGTCAGCGGCTGCATATGCCAGTATCCGGTGAGGGCATACACGTAGTGCCGGTCAAAAAATAACGCGCCTTCGAGATTCTGATCTTCCAGATAATCGCAAAGCCGTTTTTGCCTCGCCCGACAAAGGGTGGGATTCAATTCCGGTGGGTGTCCATGTGCCGCCAAACTCATCACCGCAGCATAGGCAGCATTTGCAAAACGGGGCAAGCCTGTGATGACGGGACCCAACAGGGTACAGTCACTGACTCAACCCTGTTAGGTCAGTGACCTAACCCTGTTGCCTCCGAAAAAAATCAGGAAATTTTCAACGATGCTGTTTGCGTGTCGTCTATAGTGGCAACGTCACCCTTGTTTATGAAAGCGCTCGCTCTTGCCTGTCTCGCCTTTGCCATTTCTCTCGGCTCCACATTCGGCCAAACCACATCCGAATCAGTCCGGGATCAAAATGTGGAGGCTCAACTGATCTCTACGGTTTCAAGCGTAGCTCCGGGGGATACGTTCGATGTCTTGCTGAAACTCACCATCGATCCGACTTGGCATACTTATTGGATCAATCCAGGCGATGCCGGAAATCCGACCACAGTGGAGTGGCAACTTCCCGATGGTTTTCAAGCAAGTGAGCTGCAGTTCCCCAAGCCGAAAAAGTTCATCATCGACTACGGTTTCGATGTGAAGATGGCCGGTTTTGGCTACGAAAACCAGGTGATTCACCCGGTCACAATCAGCGTGCCGGCAGACGCCAAACCCGGATCCACAGCGACCCTTTCAGCAAAAACGAATTGGCTGATGTGTGATCCAAACACCTGTGTTCCCGGCAAAGCCGACCTCTCGATCGCGGTACCCATCGGCCCGGAAACGGTGAAGGCCGAAAGCGTCGAAAGCTACCAAATCCCCAGGACCGAAATCTGGAAAACCACAACATCGCAGGACGGCGAGTCTGTCGTCGTCACGATCGATGTAGGCGACGCAACAATTCCGGAGGGCAAACTGGATTTTTTCCCTGAGCCAAACGGTGTTTTCAATCTGCTCGAGGAACCGGAAGTTTCCCGCGAAGGGTCGGTGATCACAATCAAGTCTCCCACTCATGAGTCTTTCGAGTCAATTCCGGAAGCGTTCTCCGGGCTGCTCATTGCAGAAACGGACAGCGGTAAACAGGCGTTTCGGGTTTCCACGAAAGGCAAGATTGATCCGGCACCGGAAGAGGCAGATAGCACAAAGATTGAAAGCAGCCCCGAAGCAGTCGCCGAAGAAATCAAAGCTCCATTCGGTGGCGGTTTACCCGGCTTCCTGCTCGCTGCTTTCTTTGGAGGCATGATCCTCAACATCATGCCCTGTGTGTTTCCCGTGATTTCCCTGAAGGTGATGTCCTTCATCAGCCAGGCGGGTGAGGACCGGAAAAAAATCGTGATGCACTCGGTGATTTTCGCACTCGGCATTCTGGTCTTTTTCTGGATCCTGGCAGCGGTGATTTCGATGGTCGGCGGCGACCAGGGCTGGGGCACTCAGATGCAATTTCCCATCTATGTGCTGGGACTGATTTTCGTGATGGTGCTGGTTGCTCTGAGTTTGTTCGGAGTTTTTGAAATTGGCGCCAGCTTGTCCTCCGTCGGTGGTGATCTCGCTAACAAATCCGGCTACAGCGGCAGCTTCTGGAGCGGCGCTCTGACCGTCCTCCTGGCAACCCCCTGCACTGCTCCACTGATGGCACCGGCGATTGGTTTTGCATTTGGGCAATCGGCTCCTGTCGTGTTTCTGATTTTCACCGCCCTTGGCCTTGGGCTCGCTTCGCCCTACTTGTTGCTTTCAGCTTTCCCCAAACTGCTGGACAAGGTGC
>JAHDCN010000111.1 GCA_020629815.1 Verrucomicrobiota bacterium | reverse complement strand
AGCATTTGGCCGAGTTCCTGTTGCACCTGTTCCTGCTTGTTTTGGAACTCCTGCATTTGGCGCTGTTGCTGCTGATCCATCTTCTGCTCAGCACGCGGAATCTGTTCTTTCTGCGCCATCTCCTGAGCTTTCTCCGCATTCTCCTGAGCCTGATTGGCCAGCTCCCGCTGTTCGTTGGCGAGGTCGTTGAGTTCAGCAATCATGTTGCGCTCGTCTTCGGTCTCGCGAATCGATTCCTCGACTTTCTTAATCTCCTCGAGAGCCTGCTCGATTTGCTCTTTGGCCTCTTTCGCTTCGGCGAGACGCTCCTCCTTTTCATCCGTCACCGGAATCAAATCTGCGGATTCCTGCGCTTCGGCGACTTCTTCCTCGGCGATCTCTTCGAGCGCTTCGGCCTGTTCGTCGAACACACTTTCGTCGAGTTTTTCAGCGATCTCCTTTAGCGTTTCCTCGGCGCTTTCGGCTTGTTCATTGAAATCCTCCAAGTCGTCCAGAGCCTTTTCGGAGAATTCTTCTTCGCGCTGCATCTGGCGCTCTGTATTGGTGATCTCTGCTTTAGCTCGCTCGAGATCCTGCTTGGCTTCGCGAATGGCCTGCTCGAGTTCTTTCTTCTGTTCCTTGATCGCCTGTTTGGCAAGTGACTCAGCATTGCGGTCGAGAATGATGTGGATCTTCTCGCTGAAACCTTCACCGGGGCCATCGTAATCAACCGGGCGGTTGTCGCGGGCGCGCACCTGGACGGTCAGTCGATTTTGATTCCGGTCCAGATCGAGCGCGCCGATATTCAGCTGCGCCGTGCCGCGCCAGGTTCCGGGATTGCCATCGGTCTCGGGCGTCGGTTGAACAATTTCGCGAGGGGTAGCTTCACCACTGGCGGTGACGAGCAGATCCATCTGACTGAATCCAAAATCCTCAGTCGAGGCATAGCGAATCGGCAACAATTCGGTCGGCTTGAGCCGCAACTCTTTGGCTACCGGGCTTTCGATCTTCACGGTAGGCGCCTTATCCGGCAGCGACTGAATCGGGTAAGACGTTTTCGCATTTTCGAAACCATCGGAATCTGCGAGGTCGATTTGCCAGGTGCCGGTCATTTTCGGACGCAGTTTGAAAGTCCAACTGATATCGTTGCCCTCCACCGTAGGTTCGCCGATTTCCTCGACTTCGTTGAACAGCATCTTGCTGGTCCAGACCGGTTTATTCACTGAAGCGGTTACGGTGACTTGCGTGTGAGCCAGAGCACGAATCTCGCCGGTTTCGCTGTCGCCTTCGGAGGGAGCAATCTGAGTATATTCCGGATAATCGTAGCGGATTTTCAGGTTCTCCACGACCGGTGGAGGAATCGCTTCGACATTGAAAAATTCACTCACCGCTGAACCGGCCCGAACCCGATAGGTGAAATCCTCATCGACCTTGGGGACCGTCATGGAAAATCTCTGATGCCCTTCTTCGGTCTGCCCGATCAGCGTCATGCGCTCGATCGACTCGGTGCCGTCGGGCAGAGTCGTGCGCAAATCTGCGCGCCGCAGGCGGTCGTTTTTCACCGTCATGGTAATCGTCAGCGCATCACCCTGAGCCATGCGTACATCGCCTGGATCGATCACCAGGGTTTCCGCCCAGGCGTTGCCGATATTCATGAAAGGAGCAATCGCCCGGGTCAAAAGTGTCCATGCCTGCGAGGGCCAGATCAAAAGCAGCAGAGCCAGAAGGCCCGCACAGATTGCAGAGACCAGCATGAACTTATTCGCTCGAGCCGGTTTGAATTCGGTCTTCGGATCAAAGGTTTCGACATCATCGACCGCCGAGTTCACCACTGCATCGATCAGTTCTTCCGAACCTTTGATCGACTCGGGATCATCGCTGGACATTAATTCCACCGCAGTCGAAATCCGCTCCTGCAATTCAGGGTGACGAATCTCCAAAATGCGCGCGATGTGGGTGAGGGTGATTTTTTTCGAAAGAGGACGAACCAAAAACCACCACGCTGCCAGTCCAGTGATGGCAATGCCGCCGAGCGTCAGTAACCAGCGCACTCCGGTGGAGAAGATCGTGAACATCGCGTCGATGCCCATGATCACCAGCAGGCAAACCAGACCAACTGCGAGAGTGGCAAAAAATCCACGGATGAACAAAAGACGCCGCACCCGTTTGATCATCGACTGCAACTTGTCGAGAATCGGTTGCGGGAGCTGATTGAAGGTGGCTTCGAGAGTGCTCATGGAAATGGGTGGTGGTTAAGTGGGCGGGTTTACGGGGGGCGGGTAAAAAGGTTAGGTGAGTGATCTTGGATTTTTGATTTTGGATCTTGGGGAGACTTTGTTGTGAGCTTCAAGGAGGGGCTGCATTTAGCTGCCCGGCTAGTCTTCGGTCGGCGGCTGAAAGCCGCCGCTCCTTGTTGTTCTCATTGGCAAAGTAATTGAAAGGTTACGTTAGGAATCCTACACCAATCCCGTCCTTCTGCGAAGCACCCATTCGGTCGTTAACAGGCCAAGGAACAGGACCAGTAGCGGCCACTTGTCCCACAGCGTCACATTCCTTCGTTCGGTCAAAGTTTCCTTCGGCGCGCCGAAAGCATTCAGCAAACTGTCGAGGTTCCACAGCTCGGCGATTTGGCCGTTGGTCATGGAGGTGGCGCGGTTCAAAAAGTCGCGATCTGCAGTGAGTTCGGCTAGCTCGACCGGGTTGCGGGTTTTTACCACGACGATTTCGGTCGCGATTTCCTGCGGGCCTTCGGGTGCGGCGGCGATGGCATCTTCGATTTCGGCGCCTTCGACCTTCACGGTGTATTCGCCCTCTTCGCTCAGGCCACTGACGGTGGTTTCATAAATGCCGGATGAATCGGTGCGGTAGCTCATCTTCTGCCGGGTGATGCGTTTCTCGCCGAGGAACACATTGGCGTAGACATCTGCATCGGTGACTGGTTTGCGGGAGTCGTCGAGCACCTTGGCTTTGATCTGAATCGCATCACTCGGGGTGTAGCTGAGCCGGTCGGTTCCGAGACGTACTTGCTCGCCTCCGGATCGGAGATTTTCGCCTGCTCCCCAGCGGGTCAACTGCCCCCAGAAACGATGGTGATAGGTATCGCCGACGCCGTAGCGGAAACGCCAGGTCTGATCGAAATTCATCATCACCACTTTGCCAAGGCCGGCGCGCATTGTGGTGATCAGGGAATTTTCCGCCTCGAAGGTTTTCTGATTGGCAAGCTGCTGAATCGCCGCCTCGACCGAGCCGGGAGATCCGTCTGCGGTGACGTTGCCCGACTTTGGATTCACCGCTCCCTCGGGGAGAGCGTAGGCCAGCACTTCGGCGCCTTCTTTGACTCCATCAGGAATGTAGCGCCAGGTCATTTTAGGGAACTCATTCCACCGCTCCATGTTGAGAGAACGACTGGTCGATTGCGAGGTAACCTGGTGGCCGCGACCGACATTGCTCAACTGAATACGGTAGCTCTTTTCCGGCGGCGCAAACTGATCGTCCCCACTCGGAGTGTAATTGATCGGCAGCAAATTCTGCAGCACATCGCTGTCGTGTTGATGCGGCATATGGCGTGGGCCGCCGACACACACGAGCAGTGCGCCGCGTTTGGTTACAGCTTCTTCAATCGCCTTCCACTCGCGGAAATTCAGCGCGTTGGACGGAATGTCTCCGAGGATGATCACGTCGAACAGCTGCCATTCATCCGGTGAGCTCGGCAGCATCGTTGCCTCGGCCTCGCCAAACTTGCGGGTGGCGCTGGCGGCGACCGGTTGCTTGGCGACGGAGCGATCAATGCCGTCCGGATTCAGCAGCACATATTGCAGGTGCACCGACTTGTCGCGACCGTAGAACAGGTTGCGCAGGTAGCGGAATTCCCAGCGGGGAAAATTATCCACCAGCAGGACGTTGGTGCGGTCATCGGTGACGGCGACTTTGAAATCCCAGGAGTTGTTGTTTTGGAAAATCTCGCGCTCGTCGGGCTCGAGTCGGACTTCGTAATCGAGAATGCCTTTCTCCTCCGGAGTGTGAACGAAGCGCAGCTCGGTGCGGTAGCTGACATCGGTCACATCGATGACCTGCTCCATCACTACTTCGCCGTTGGAAACCAGCTCGGCTTTCACCTTTTTGCCGAGCAATCCGTCGAGCTTCGCCTCTGCTTTGATCACCACCCGGTCGTCGAGATAGATCGACTCCGGCGCGTTCAGGCTGAGCAGGGAAATATCAATCGGCCCCAGATCACCGCCAATCGGCACAGCTGACAGGGGCGAATTTTGCACCGCCAACTGGCGCAGCGAATCCTCGGGTAGCGCGGCGGCATTGTGACGTCCATCACTGAGCAAAAGAATCCCAGCCAGCGATTCCGGTGAACTGTTTTCCAGCACATGTTCCAGCGCTCCGGACAGATCGGTTTGCGCCTTTACTGCTTCGGCGGTGGCTTCCGGATCGCTCAAGTCGTTTAGCTCCGTGACTTCCTCGATGTCGCGGGAAAAGCGATACATCCGTAGGTTGTAGTTCTCTTTCAGCTGACCTAACAGGGTTGGGTCGTCGACTGTACCCTGTTGGGTCTCTGACCTAACCCTGTTGCCTTGCAGCGCTTGCATCGCCAACTCCAATCGGGGACGCGTGCCGATGTCATTGAGTGCTTTTTTGTCCGCTTCGTTGAGCGAATTGAAGTAGCCCTCATCCGCGCGGTTCACCATCAGCGGCAGAGTTTTGTTGATCTCATTCAGCTCATTGATCGAAGCGTTGAGTTGGTTGAGGACCGCTTCGCCATCGAGTCCAGCGACGGCGTCATTGGCAGCGGGGAGTTGTTTGCCGATGGCATCGCGTGAGCGACGCAGGTATTCGTTCAGCTTGCCACGGACTTCGCCGGAAAGCTGGGAGTGATCATTTAAAGTTCCTGTGATCGATTCGAACAGCGCCTTGTTGGTGGCTGAGGCGGATTCGAAAAAAGTCGGCCATTGTTCGCTTCGGTTTTCCAGTCCGGCGGCAGCTGAAGGTGCCGAGGAAATGGCTTCGATCTCAGATTGGATCTGTGCTTTGAGATCTGCGGTTAGTCGGGTGAGCTGATGCAAAGGCGGACGCTTCGCGGCCAGTGGCGATTCGAAGACTTCGGCCCGGTCGAGAACCTCGGAAACGGTGAGCCGCTGATCCGAAAGCTGCATCGAATCGGATTCATCAATCAGCACGGCAATCTCGCGATTGATCTCGCGCTCTTCCAGAAAGGAGCGAACCGGCTGGATCAGGATCGTGATCAGTGTAATCAATGCAGCCAGACGCAGAGCTAGCAGGATGCGTCCGCGCTTCAGCGGCACGATCGATTTTTCAAATTCGTACAGCCAGATGATGATCTCGGTCGCCAGTCCGCCGAGCAGGGCAACAAAGACGAGGGACCAGGAAGTCGCCAGTGCGCAGAACTTCGCTAGCAATTGAAACGCCAGCCAAAACCCGAGCGAAGCGAGGAGGAAACCTGCCACACGCAGCGGCCAGACTGCCGACGGGAAACGCTGTCGCGCCTTTACGCTGACATACCAAAGCACGACAGCAACCAGCCAGCCGAAGCCGAGTAGAATCGGCCCGGTGGAGATAAGATCGTCGCGACTGTAGTCTTCGGGGTTCACGGTTTAGTTGGTATTTGGTATTTGGTAGTTGGTATTCAGGGTGCAGTGTGAGACTGGCATCCTGCCAGTCATTGGACCGGCTGGAAGCCGGTTTCACATTATCTACGTTTTCCCCATCTTCGCTAATTGTTCACGGAAGGCGGCGGTGGGAGCGTCTTTACTTTCAAAATCAATGGTAATGTCCTCGCCCATTCTGCGGCTGCGGGCGATCCAGCGGGACAGGGCAATTTCCAGGAGCAAAAAGAAGAACGCACCAACGGCCAGGTATTTCCACAGCTCCTGACCAAACTGATTGCCGTTTAAAAATCCGATCAACTCTTCGAGCGTCTGCGGTTGAGAAATGGTGACGAAGTTCTCCAGAAAGTCGTAGTCGGACTGGGTGAGTTTGGTCAGGTGACTCTCTGCCGGGTCGCGTTTCACGGTGAAGGGGATGGTGTCGCTTTCTTCCTTCAAAAAGTCGGCAAAGTAGAGTTTCTGCTCTTCGGGAATCTTCAGCTGATACAAACCGGAGGAAATGTCGCCCTGCAGTTTCAGGACGGATCCTTTTCCGGCGGAGCTGAGTTGGGCGGTGCGGGCGCGACCGTCCGGGCCTTCGACTTCGTAATTGGCCAGAGCGGACTGGCGGCCTTCTTCGGAGGCAATGTTGTCGCCACCAAAGCTGCGAAAGGCGCTGCTCGGAACGATCTGGCTGCCAAAAACTTTCTGCGCCTCCCAGTAGAGGATTGCCTTGGCATCGCCGCCGCCCTCACGGAATTCCGCGCGGAACTCGTGCCAGCGATTGCCTTCCAATTGCACCTGAGCTTTTCTTCGACCGGAGCGCTGATCGAAGTGCGCGATGCGTTTGCCGTCGATCCAGATTTGCAGGTGATCGTCGACATCGGCGGTGAAAAAGTAGCGACCCGATTGAGGAGCCTGAATCTTGCCGGTCCACACGACTTTGAACCCATCGGCCGGAACGTTGGGGCCGGGAGCGCCGTTGCCCCAGTTAAATTGCACAGCGGGATCGATGCGGCTGAAAACGGGTTCGTTCGCTCCGTGATTAGCGTAGTAATTTCCGACCAGTCCGGCACCGAGTAGACTGCCGCCTTTTGCCGTCAGGCCGATGCTGACTTCCCAGCCGGGATCGAGGTTGAGGTCATATGACGCCGGGTTGGCGAGGTAGTAGGTCAGCTCGTGAATCATCGGCAGAAACGCCTGACGGGTGACCAGGTTGCCGGCGGTGGTATCGAGCGGAGTGCCGAGCAGAACCACGTGGCCGTTTTCCGCTTTGCGGGAACTGAGAAAGATGTCGCCGTTGTTGAAGCGCGCGCCGACGGAAGTCTCATTCTGCAATTCCTCGGGAACGTTTTGCCTCCGGTAGTTGGTGACTGTGGCGCTGGAAAAATCGCTCTTGCTGTCGTCGGCAATTTTCTGCAAAGCCGGGTGGGTCAGCGTGCGGGTGGACGGGTGAAAGGTTTCCTCGCCGGAGGCGACTCGCAGTTCGGCTTCGAGCTTCGCCGGCAGTAGCGGCGTGTCAGAATCGAGCATCCAGGTATTGTAAAAATCAGCCTGAGCTTTTTGTCCGGCAGCAACCAGAAGTCCGCCGCCGCCTTTGACAAATTCACCAATTTTCGCCGAAGCCTCAGTAGGCAAACGCGGCACATCTGCGAGCAGGATGACGTCGTATTCCTCGAAGTCCTGCACCTGCGCAATATCCGGCGCAGCGACGACCTTGGGGCGAACCAGAAAGCGAACTGGATCGAGGGTCGGGTCGTAGTTTGGGTCGAAATCATCGGAGGCTTCGTCCGTGACCGACGGACGATTCGCCATCGCATTGGGATCAACCGTGAGTGAACTCGGGGCCAAAGCGATCGAGGCAAAGCTGGAAGCGCGCTCGAAGAAACGTTTCGAGGGGCGGCCGTCGACGATCAGCACGCGTAGTTCGTTGGCGACATTGAGAGCGTAGAATCCTCGGTTATCAGCCTCGATATCGTCTTCCACTTCGAGAGTGGCCGAGATTCCCTGAGCGCCCGGATCCGCAAAGGGATACATCAACTTCACCGTCTGGCGTTCGCCGGGTTGAATCTGGCCAAGTGACTGGTCACGCTGCTCGGAGCCTTCGCCAATTTTCAAAACCAGAGAAGTTGGCGTCACTGCTTCGTTGCCGGTGTTTTCCACTGTCACGCTGACCTCGACCGGTCGATCGACTCCGACAATTTCGCGGGAGAGTTGGACGTCGGTGATCGCGAGATTTCGAATGTCGGAAGGCAGTGGCATTTTACGCAGCATGATCTGCGGCTCCGAGGGCAAGTTTTTGAACGCATCGCGGAGGAAATTCCAACGTCCGGTTTTGCCGGTTTCCCAGCCGACGTCCTGCTCATCGGTGATCAGGATGATCTGCTTCGCCGGGTTGTCTCCGCGGGCGAGGCTGAGCGAGGCGAGAGTCAGCGCATGATAGGTCGCCATGGAGCCATCGAGGGGAACCAGTTCGTCGAGGGCAGCTTCGAGTTCGGCGCGGTCTGTGGTGGGGTCGAGAACCTTTCCACTCGGCGAAGGTCCGGCAAGGATGAGAGAAAAGGCGTGCCCACGCGGAGCGCGCTTGATGATGGTGCGGGCTTCATCGACCGCGCGGTCGAAATTGGTGACGCCGTCCGGCGAGGTCATCATCATCGAAGTCGATCCATCGATGACCACTGCGATATCCTGACGAGCACCCGGAGTGAAGCGGGAGAGATTCAGGTATTTTTCGAAAAAGATCAGCGCAACACAGAGCAGCAGCAGAAGAATCGAAGCCAGTCCGATCCAGAATCGCCATTTGGGTTCATTGTGCAGCACAACGGCGACGCCGATCCCCACTACGCCAAGCAGGAGCAGCGGCAAAACAATGATCCATGGCACAGTTGATCCGGGCGGAATGAAGGGCCGGGCAATCGCAAGTGCGAGTAGTCCGACCAACAGGCAGCGGGCCGCCATAAGCAGTGCTTCTTCGAGTTGGATGCGACGATTTCGGATAGCGAGAGATTCCAAGAGAAAATTCATCGCCCCCCAATCGACCACCCGATTCGATTGCCGGTTAAGCAAATGAATGATGATCGGAATGAGAATTCCGAG
>JAHDCN010000110.1:1545-8696 GCA_020629815.1 Verrucomicrobiota bacterium | reverse complement strand
GAAACTCGGCATCAAAAATCTCCTCCTCATCAGAAGCGGAAGAAGACGGCGTTGTAGTCGGTGCAGCCATCAGTTCTCGGGAGTTTCGGCTGGAGGTTCGGTTTTCTCCTCCTTGTTTTTTACAGCAACCACCATCCGTTGACCAAAGACGGTAAAGCAGGTGCCGTCTTTCGACGAATTGATCACAGGATAGCAAAAAGGAGCCCCTGTTTCGGAGAATGTCTGAATGACGCCCTGCCAAACTGACTGGGACTCAGGCCGATCTTCACCCAGACGCGAAACTAAATGCTCTCGAAAACTTTCACCCCAACTCCATACACCAACACTATTGCCAGTAACTGCCTGATAGATCCGAACGCCATTTTCACCAGTCAATACAAGCTGAGCTCCTTCCAGCGAACCTCGAATATTGGCAGCCTCCCCGAGGTCCGAAACTGATATTCGAGATACTTCATTGGTTTGAAAATTGGCATGCAGCAAGTCAGTGCCCGAGAGGAACCAAACGTGTTCACCCTTCCGACCGAGAAAGCTACCTTCGACTTCCACATTTTCCGAGGAAAGCGGCAAACGCAAAGAGACGCGTCGCAGATTCCTGTCTCCCATCAGCCACACAAAATCACGCCCCAGAACGGCATCGGAAACAACTCCACTCGCCGTCCGGCTTTCTGACCAGTTAACGGCCGGGGCGACAAGAGAAACGGGATAATTTAGGAACCGGCTATCCTGACCTCCGCTGTTGTCCATGTAATCAAGAAAAGCAACAGGCTTAGCATCCTGGGCTTCGTCCGACCTTTTTTGCCATTGGGAAGCTTTTCGAGTCGCCCCTAACAAAACGGGTTCAGCCTCCTGATCTTCCTCTTTGCTTTCGCGAAGCTTGATCGGAAAACGATTCACAGACTTTCTGACGAAACTCCAAACCGATTCTCCTGTTTCCAAATCAAGCACTTCGGCTGTTTGCGAAAACACAAACACATGTTTACCGGCGAGAGAAAGACCGGAGTTCAGTGACACCACCTGTTTCCGTGTATCTGACGCTTTGCGTTCAAGCTGTCGATCCCAGAGCAACTTGCCGTTGTCGGAATGAAACGCGAATACCTTCCCTGTGAGCGGTTCACTCACAATCAATCGATCCTTACTCAGAGCCAAATCGACTTGCGGTAATGCTCCACTCCCCTCGCCAAATTTACCATCCAAACTGACGTTCAGATCCGCCTGCCAAACCAAAGAGCAATTTCCCGATGAATAGCAGGAAAGAATCGAGCCGGACACGAGGTAAAAATACTTGTCGTTCGCCAACATCGGGCGCACCCGGCGAGCATTGACTCTCTGATCCTCAGCGCCACCCGGTTCACTTCCTGTTCGGAAAGCGACTTCCTCCGGCAATCCCAGATTTTCTTTCCAGATCAATTTCCCTGTCTCGCTTTCGACTCGATACACCGTGCCTCTATTATCCAAAATCAACAATCCATATGCAGTCGGAAACTGCCGTAGAACCCTGGCTCCTTCGTCTACCTCAAAAGCCCAGGCGATTTCCGGCTCATTCGAAAACAAAACCGGATCCACTGCTTCCTGCTCTATTTGCTCAACATTATCGAGTAGTGACAAAGCATTCTGACTCCCAACTGCAAGCCCGTCTGGAAACACGATCTCATCCTGATCGCTTTGCGACATCAGCTCACGAAGATTCCCTGCCGCCTCTTTCGCTTCGGCAGACCGTCCAAGGCTGCGCAGCACATAAGACCGCGTCCAGCTACTCCACATGCGATCGTTTGCATCGGTGGACTCTTCGTCTACCAATTCCAGAAGGGGCAAAACTTCCGTCATGGAGTCTGCATCTCCGCGCGCAAGCAGCCGGGCAATTGACCTCCAATGCGAGTCCAGCAAATGCATCTGCAATGCTTGCTTCGAAGACTCACGCAATTGCAGAGAGGAGTTCGGGTCAAGTAGCTCGCGCGCTGCAGCACGAAAATCCTGTTCCCTGCTCAGTCCGGCCAGCAGCGACAATCTCGCCTCCCAACTGAGAATATCTCTCGGCTCTCGTTCCGTAATACTTGCCAAAACAGACGCTGCCTTTTCCTCCTGCTCAAACTCCAGCAACAAAGGAACAGACTCGCGAAGGAGCTTCAAATCACTCACCGCTTCAGGCGAAAGAGAGGCAAATAATTCACGCGCCAAGTCAATCCTTCCCGACCGATGATACATTACGGCCAGTTGCAAATCATACAGCCCGCGATTGTCCGGGTCTGACTCCGAGAGAAGGGACAATTGCTCCTCTATCTCCTCTGCCTTTTCCGGATTGTTGCCCAGGGACTTCACCAGAAGCCGCCGAAGCCGTAGTGCGCCAGAGTCGTCGAGTTTTGCTGAGGTTAGTTGATTTCGAATCGCTGCAGTCACCCGACTCCCAAGAGCGGCTTGCTCACCCTCTTCACAAAGGATCAGAAAACGAGCCAATCTGGCTTCTGTCCAATCCCCTTCCGCAAACGAATAGCGATTTTGCTCCGAATCAAAAAATTGATCCATCGTCCCGAATGAGCGGTGTGCCGCCAGAGCGCCTTTCACCCATTGCAAATACCGGACCTCGGTGTCAGCCAGCTTTCGGGTCTTCTCGATCCACTCGGTCCCACCCGGTTGATCCCCTGAATCGCTCAATACCCGAACCAGCATCAGACCAAGCTCAAACTGTTCCGGGTCTTCACGTAACGCACCGGATAGTAAAGCCCGCGCCTCTGGATAAAACTTCTCATCGATCTCGAACTGAACCAAATCCACTAAATTCTCCAAAGCCGCACCGTTTGCACTCAATCCTCTCAGCAATTCGGTCGCTGCTTTCCGATCATCATACTCGAGATAGATTTCCCCCAACTCCCGCGCTATATCGAGACGCTCCGGACTGGCTTTCAAAAACGCCTTATAATGCTTGGCTGCATTGGCAGGTTGATCGAGCGCTTTTACAAACCTGGCCAGATCCAACTGCCGACTGTTGGCTTCTCCCTCTTCCAGCGCTCCCAGCACCAAAGTAAAATCCTGCTCGGCTTCGGCTGTCTTGCCGAGACGATAGCTCACTTTCACCAACTCATAGCGCAACGGAAGCCTCGATGGGTCGAGCTCCAGTCTCGCCTCCAGGAATCTTTCCAAACCCTCAAAATCCCCCATTTGATCCAGCAACATCAAGGCACGGTTCTCGAGGACTGATGAATTGGGACTCTTCTCCAAACCCTCGATCAAGACTTGAACGGCTGCTTTCTTTCGCTGTGCTGCAGAAAGAAACTCCGCATAATTCAGAGCGGCAATTTCAGTCCCCTCACTTTCGAATTTCTCCTTTGCACCGGCCAGCATGGCTGCGCGCTCTTCTTCGGTGGCGACCACTTCGATTCGTTGAGCCAGAATCTCGCCACGCCGCCAGTAGTCGATCGCCAGTTTGTCCAGTAATGCATCCAGTCGGTCACCCGCCTGTTTTGTTTTCTGCAATGATGCCTCAGCTCGCGCAGCCAAAACTTCCCGCTCGACTTGAGCATCCGGACTGAGCTTCTCTGCAGAAACTTTCTCTAAAGCTTGCAGACTCAAATCCCAATATCGATAGCGCTGCATTTTGTTGGCCAACTGAAGAAGAGATTCATCGGTTTGATCTTCATATCCGAGAGTTGTCTCCAAATGTCCTTTTGCCAGCTCACGCTCCCCTTCATCCTGAGCCCTTTTCAGCAATTCCTCCAACCATGACTCTCGACGCGCCACATCGGTCTCCAGGGTAATCGCTCCGGATAAAACCTCCGAAGCCCTCGCATCTCCTTTTGATTCCAGAGATTGGAAAAGAAGATACTGCAGCGCGGCCGATTCCGGGTGCTGAGCAACAAAGGAATTGAGTTGTTCGTCCAATTCCGGCCGCTGTTGATTCTCCAGCAAACGAAGCAAAACAATCTTCGCGCCTATGTCGTCCGGATATTGGGCTACATGCCCCTGATACAATCCAATTAATTCATCAATCCGCCCCGCTTTCTCATATAAGCCGACCAACAGATCCAATTGGGTTCCGGCCAGAGGCTGATAGTGAAGAACCGTCCGGAATTTCAGCGAATCGGCTTCAAACTTCTCCTCACTGACATCCTGCGCAATAGAACTTCCAGCAAGCACTAGAAGTAAAAGAGCGACTCTGCTAAAGAGCCGCATACAGGATAGTTGGAAGTCAAGATTCAAACGCACTTACAATCTCGCTCGAATTGGGACAGAAACCAGCGCGCAATGACGCGAAAAGTGCTCAAGGCAGCTCTTTGATGCGAATATTGCGAACCCAGAATGGCTGGCCGTGGTCTTGAATGCAAATCCAGCCTTTCTCTACCAGCTTATGCCCCTCTTTTTTCTCTTTCGCTAGATCGAAATCCTGAATCTTCTCGCCATTCAATACCACAGTTAAATGCGAACCTTTCATGGTGACCGTCATCCGATTCCATTCCCCGGCCGGCTTGGACATATTTTTTGACGCACCTTTCGTACGGATCACACCGCCCATATCATGGTGGCCCATCTCTTCTTTACCTAATGAATCGAGGATCTGCACCTCAAATCCATGCTTGGAAGCGTCTGATTGATCATAAACGCGAAAATAAAATCCTGAGTTTCCACCCTCTTCATACTTAAACTCAAAATCGCACACAAAACCGGCATACTGATTCTTCAGCCAGAGGTAGCTACCGTATCGTTTCCAACCCTCCTCGCCTTCCCTGGGCTTGAGAAAAAGCGATCCATCTTCCTGAATCTGCCAGTTCCCCTCAGTTTCCACGCCATCCAGATTTTTCCCGTCATAAACTACAGTAAACCCCTCTGCATCGGCAGCAGGATGCTCCGAAAAACCCGCTACCGGAGCCAGAAAAGCGAACAAAAGAGTAAAAAGAACAGGTCTCATGCTAAGATCATAGAAGGCTGAAACGTCCGAAGCAAGCGGCCATTTTTCTTTGAATCCGTGAAACTTCTGGAGTAAAACTCCGTCTGCCAAACCAATGAAAACATTTGCAATCGCACCTCTCTTTGTTGCTTTCTCCATTTTTGGGGCACCGATTACCATCGCTCAGGAAGAAGATGCCTCCTTTTTGCAGGGCGGAGCAACCGGCCTCGAAGCCAAAAAAGGCATTGAAGGGAAACCCGCACCTCCACTGAGTCTCTCCGTAGATATTTGGGAGAACTTGCCGGAAGGAAAAAAGTTTACCGACCTGAACGACTACAAAGGCAAAGTCGTGATTATCAAATGCTTCCAGTCCTGGTGTAAGCGCTGTCATTCAGAAGGATTTCCAATTCTGAAAAAATTGGTCGACAAGTACAAAGGAGACGACCGGATCCAATTTATCGCGATTCAAACTGCTTTTGAGGGCTACACGACCAATACAGACGACAAGTTGGCGCCCACATCAAAGCTCTACGAACTCGATATTCCCTTTGGGCACTCGCCTAAATTGGAAAAAATTCCAAGCATCAGCTCCACCTACAACACCGGCGGCACGCCTTGGTGGATCGTGATCAATCAGGACGGCATCGTCGAATACAATGGCTTCGATATGGATTTCGAAGCCGCTGTGGGAAATATTCAGGAGCTGTTCGATAAGAACGGCGGCTAATCAATCCAACAGGGTTAAGTCACTGACCATACCCTGTTAGCTCATCGACCTAACAGGGTTCACTCATTATCGTATGAGGAGCGGACGTCTTTCCGTATCCCTGAAAACCCGTATCTGCCCGTCCCACGTATAGTATTTACTTATGAAGAACCTCGCCTCGATTCTTTCATTGCTGGCAATCACCTGCTCCGGCCTTTCCCTTACCAAAGAAGAGCTGGAGAAACGATTCAAGCAATTGCCGACTGTCCCGGAAGCTGAATTGCCGAAAATGCTCAATGAGCGCGGCAGCTTTCGCGGTGTGATCGAAGACGAATCCTTGCAGGGTCACACCTGGGTGGCGTTCCCTTTTCTCGAAAATCCGGCCAGCTTTTGTTTCGATTACAAAGGGCGACTGTTTGTTTCCGAAGCCAATCGCTTCTGGCTCGGGGTTCCGGATCTTCGGGGCAAAAACGAAATGATTCGGGGCGACTTCCAGTCAGTGACTGTAGAAGACCGCACCAAGCTGTATGATCAATACCGGGAGAACTTCCCCGAGGGCTGGTTCGAAGCCGTCGCAGACCGGATCATTCGACTGGAAGATAAAGACGGCAATGGCGCTGCTGATCATCGCACCTTGTTCTCTGATCACTTCAAAAGCGAACTCGACGGCATCGGCTTTTCGCTGCTGGCGGATGACGGCTCTGTCTATTTCACCTGCATTCCCAGCCTGTGGAAAATGGAGGACAAAAATGATGATGGCGTAGCTGATTCTCACGAGTCCATCGCTGACGGATTCGGTGTTCGGGTTTCGTTTATCGGGCACGACCTGCACGGCATCATTCGCGGACCCGACGGCCGGCTCTATTTCTCCATTGGGGACCGCGGTTACCATTTCACCTCCAAGGAAGGCAAAACTTTCTCCGGCTCCGGGCGCGGTGCGATTTTCCGCTGTGACGACAACGGATCCAACCTCGAAGTTTACTGTGATGGCCTGCGCAACCCTCAGGAGCTCGCCTTCGACAACTACGGCAACCTGTTCACTTTTGATAATACCGGCGACATCGGCGACGTCGCCCGCATGGTCTACGCCCTGCAAGGAACTGACTCTGGCTGGGACATGTCTCACCAGTCCCCTCACCACTACGCCACCGTGCTCGACTGGGGCGAATTTCGTCCGGCGAAATCAATGTGGGTAAAGGAGCGGATGTTCGACGTCTACAATGAAGAGCAACCCCAGTGGGTCTATCCCCCGGCTTCGCATGTAGCTCGCGGCCCTTCCGGAGTTACTTACCTCACGGGAGACGCACTACCCGAAAACCTGCGCGACAAATTCCTGCTCGCGAACTATCGCGGTGCCTCCGACCAATGCACGGTTCTCACCGTTGGAATCGAACCAAAAGGTGCCGGCTACCACGCGATTTCCGAAGACGTTCTGGTAAAAGGCAATGGCACCACGGATGTCGAACAGGGTTTCGATGGGAAAATTTACCTCTGCGATTTCGGCGGTGGATGGACCGTCAATACCAACGGCTCCATTCAGGTTATTGAACCAAAAGATGCTGCTCTGCA
>JAHDCN010000110.1:0-1445 GCA_020629815.1 Verrucomicrobiota bacterium | reverse complement strand
GTAGCCAAAGCCAAGTCCGAATCCCGTGAAGAGCAGCTAATCGCTCTGCTCTTGTTGCGTCGAATGGAAAGCCCGCAATCCACTGCCTTTCTCGACAGTCAATTTCCTCTGGTGAAGCGCGAAGCGATTCGAGCCGTTTATGATACTGCCGCTGCGGATAGCGAAGCAGGCAACGTGATCGCCGCGCTTACTCCAAACAAGGATCTGCCGGAAAGTGTTCAGCGCCGAATCGTCACTGCCAACTACCGCAAAGGTGGCGACACTCATGCAAAGCAGTTATTGAAGATTGCTGCTCATTCCGATGCATTTCCGTCCGTTCGCCGGGCAGCGCTACATGCTCTACAAAAATGGGAGAACACCGTCGATACCGATCCAGTTCACGGCAATTACCGCCCTGTCGTCGCCAAGCAGGGCGAACGAACCATGGCGAATCTGTCTAAGGTTATCGGTGACGATCTAAAAACCTTCCTTGCCGGAGATCATTCCGTAGAGCTGATCTCACTCGGCATGGAACTCGCGACTGCAGCCGGAGTCGAGCTCGATCCCAAAGTTCTCGTCGCTCAGGCGAAGAACAACAAGCTGAGCCCGACTTTGCGCGTGGCGACACTGAATTCTCTAGTGGAAACCGGAGCACCTCAGGCTGCCGAAGTAGTGGCGTCCCTGTTGGGAGAAAAGAATCCTGAACTGGCCGCCACTGCTATGAAGCACGCTTTTTCCCTGCAGCTCGACGGAATCGAAGCCAAGGCAAAATCAGCAGTCACCAATCGACCAATCCTCGTCGCCCGTGAGGCGATCGCCGGACTGGCAAAGACCTCCATCGAATCCGTAGCTACTCTCTGGAAAACTCGAAGCAAGGATCTACGCAAAGAGCTGCACCTCGACGCCTATCTGGCCTTGCAGGAAAACGGCCACGCTGACGCGGCTACCTATGCTTCCGCCGATCCGAACAATGTCTTTCTGCTCAGCGAGACCGGAGGCGATCCAGTGAAGGGCGAATTCGTATTTCGCAATCAGGGTGCCTGCATGCAATGCCACAAGGTCGGCAGCGAAGGAGGAATTCAGGGACCTGATCTCACTGGTCTGGCCAAGCGCCTGAAGCCCGGCGAGATTCTTGAAGCGGTTTACAATCCCGGAGCAACCATCACCAAGGGATATGGATCAACCGCCGCTACCATGAAAAGCGGTGACGTGGTGATGGGACGCATCGCCAATGAAAACAAAAAGCAAGTCACGCTGATCGCTCTGGATGGAAAAGAAACCGTCCTCAAACGCGACGACATTCAAACGCTCACGCCTCCTGTTTCCGCCATGCCACCAATGGCCGCTGCTTTGCCTCCCCGCGACCTGCGCGACCTAGTTGCTTACCTCGTCGCACAGGATGGTAAAAAGAAGAAAACCGACGCCGAGTCTCACGGGGACGACGAGGAGAAGATTACGAAGTAGCT